>CAZNGK010000013.1:0-15284 GCA_964572575.1 uncultured Thermoplasmatales archaeon
GCATATGTTCCATCTCCAATATATAAGAATGTTTTACCACCTATATGTTTGTGGGCAAGTAAATCCACTTGAGGAGCTGGATTTCCCATAATTTGCCCTGCTTCATGATATGGATGAATATCTTCAACAGGTTCAATCCATGTTCCAAACATGTTCTTGCCAGAAAGAGTTACCCCGCTGTTAATAGGATGCCTTTTAAGGAGAGGCATGTTTATAATATAATCTGCTTCAACAACACAGCGAAGAAGCGTTTTTACTGTTCCATCAGCAAAATAAATTTTCTCGTTGCTTGCCATAGCCTTCTGGCGCCCTACAGCACCGCCTTCTGCATCAACAAAATTTACATTTGAAAATTCTGGAGTTAAATCAGAAGGATAATCTCTGTAGTAAACACGATTGTAAAACCAGTCCGGTATTGGACGAGATGCATCATATATTGTTATATCTTCCTGTGCAACATTGACAACATTGGTTAGCTGTCTAAGTAAAGCTTTTACTACATATGGGCTTGCATCTCTATCATTGTCTTCATGAGTGTATGGATTGCCATATGCCCAGCAATTGTTCATATTAATTTTGATTGCAATTTTCTCTCCTGGTTGATAACCAACTTCTCCTTTACCATGCATTTTATTAAAATATTTGAACAAAGCTTCCCATGCTTTTGCATCATCTTTTTCTCCAGTTAAAGCTTGTAATCCAGCAGAAAACATTTCATCTATAACTTCTTGGTTGTTATTTTTCGCCTCCCACCAGTAGCCATCTAGCTCAGATTCTGTTGCATCTGGATTCCATACCCATACAACTCTCCCTGGATTAACTCCAGTTGGCACACCTATTGGGTCTTTGGGAATAGGAGTCCATGTTTTGTCAGCTGGGAAAAAATTTCCTGCAAATGTTAGCCCGGCAATTATGAAAACAGTTAGTATTACAGGCACCAATGATGAAATTTTCAGCTTCAAATGCCTGAGCCATGCAGAAACACCAACAAGCAAGGCACTCCAGTGGGCAATATATCCCAATGCTACAACTCTCGATATCTGCTGACATGGGTATTGTGAGCGATGAGGAGCAGGAAGGCTTCTAACCAGAAACCATATAAGGCAGGTAATGCCAATAATATGAAACCATATTCCCTTTAGATTCCTGATTCTCTCCAGCAATTCCCTCTTGCAATTCATGCTATTTAACAAATTATTGCTTATAAATATTATTAGCTGTTTTTCAGTAAATGAGAAATTTTTTAGATGAATGAGAGAATTATGGAAAATCAAGATATAAGTTTTCATTAGCGACATATGCTTCTTTTTCATCCATAAATATCGCTCAATAAAATCGAACATAATGATGCAGGCTCTCAAAATTCAACTATATCTCAAAACTTTTAAGTAACATTTGCCACTTTTTATGAGGGGCCTGTAGCCTAGCGGACAAGGCGGCAGCCTTCGGAGCTGCAGATCAGGGGTTCGAATCCCCTCAGGCCCGCTTGCAATCAAACAAATGCACCTGTTAAGAAAGCAATTAAGCCAAAGAAAATAGCGAGCAAACTTAATTTTCTGCACGCCAAAATATTTTTCCTTGTTAGAAGAATGTAGGAGGTGTAAATAAAAATGGCATCGGAAATTATAAGCAGAAAAAGGAAAATAAAATCATGGAAAAATGCTGAATCGATTTTGAAAAAGAAGGGAATAAAACTTATAATAGATGGAAAAATGAAAAAAAGAGAGGAGATTATTCTTGACTTCTTTTCTCCAATGTAAAGAGGAAATGATTTTGTGTTTCTGGCTTTATCTCCATGAAAATCCATTATATCTTTCATGATTTCTCTTCCAACACCAGCAGAAAAAGCGAGGAAAGCGAAGAAAAAGACAATAGAAGGCACAGTTTCTGAAACTGCAGTTGCTCCAAAAATAAATGGAATTGCCATAATAAAAGCAATATAGAAGTTACCAACCACCTTGATTTCTTTGAGTTTTACATCATATAAAGTTGCTATAATTAAATTAAAGAATGCAATAAAAAAGCATGTTTTATTAACAAAAATGCTAAACAACACCCCTAAGGGAGAGGCAACGAAATAAATGAGTAAAGCTGTTCGAGGCATAACATCTCCTCTCACCAATGGCCTATCAAGCCTTTTATTTCTTTTATCAACCTCATAATCAAAATAGTCATTCAAAGCAAATGTTCCTGCTTCCAAGAAAAAGGCAGTTAGAAAGGCAAAAAATAGCTTTATCGCTGGAGGCATGCCTTTTGCAGATATAAATGCACCAATTAGAACAGCTATACCAAGCATTAATCCATGATCGATTCTTGTCAAATCAATTATTGCCCTTATTTTTTTCACAAGGATGAAAGGAAATGAAGAAAAAATATTTTTGCATTGCATCAAAGCAGGATAATTTTATAATTTTGCAATATTTTTTTATAATAATTTTTCCTATTTTACAAATTTTTCATAAAATAATAAAAGAAAAGTTTAATATACGCCATTTCCTATATCTGATAAATGAGATATGTCAAGATAAAAGGAGATAAAATTTACGAATTTTTAGAAAGGTTAAAAAATTATGGAAAACTTTATGCTCCAGTAAAAATATCTGAAAAATTTTATGACAGGAAGGAAATAGATGATGTTAGCCAGATTGCCTTCGATTATCAGCGCACTATAATGCCTGCAAAGAAATATTTTATACCGCCATGCGAGGAAATGTTTGAAATTGATATGGAAGAAAATGAGTATAGAGAAAAGCTGGAAGAAGTAGAGCCTTTCGTTATTTTTGGCATGCATGCATGCGAGATTGTTGCTCTCCGCATTCTTGACGGCGTCTATTTAAATGAGTATCCAGACATATATTATGAAAGGAGGAGGAAAGTTGGCATAATTATTGGACTAAGCTGTCTGCCTGATGAATATTGCTTCTGCAATTTAAGGAGAACTGACTTTGTGGACATTGGCTTTGATTTGTTTTTACATGAATTGCCAGATGGATATTTAGCCAGAGTGGGTAGTCCAAGAGGACATAAAATTGTTGATGAGAATCCGGATATATTTGAAGAAGTGAGGCAGGAGGACATTGATGCGTTTAGAGCATTTGAGGAGAAAAGGCAGGAAATGTTTAAATTTAAGGGAAGTTTTGACAATATCCGCTATATCCTTGAGCTTACAATGCAAGACAAGCTATGGGATGAAGAAAGCGAAAGATGCCTTGGATGTGGAAACTGCACAATGACTTGTCCAACATGCAGATGCTATGACGTCCAAGATATTCCAGAGATAGGAGGTAAGAAGGGGAAGCGTATAAGATTCTGGGATTCCTGTCAGTTCCGTAGCCATGGACTGGTGGCAGGTGGTCATAATTTCAGGGAAACAAAAAGAGATAGATTTTTGAATAGATATATCTGCAAAAATTCATATTTCTATCCTCTCGGCACTTCATATTGTGTTGGATGTGGAAACTGCACATATTTCTGTCCAGCAAATATTGATTTCCAAGAAAATCTGATGAAAATAAGAGGTAGAGAGGTGATCCATGAATAATATGAATAATGTTTACTCTCTTTACAAATGTAGGGTGCTTCGCGTATATGATTTAACCGAAGAAGAGAAGCTTTTCCTTTTCAGATTTGAAGATGCAGAAATTGCAGAAACCTGGACATTTACTCCTGGACAGTTTGTTCAGCTAACCATCACAGGCTTGGGAGAAGTGCCAATTTCAATATGCTCTTCTCCGATGAGGCGAGGCTTCTTTGAGCTATGTATAAAGAAAGCAGGCAGGGTGACAGATAAAATACATGAATTACAACCAGGAGATGTTGTAGGCGTCCGTGGTCCTTATGGAAATGGCTTTCCAGTTCAGGAATTTGAGGAAAAAGATTTGCTATTGATTGCATGTGGAATAGGAATGGCTCCCCTCCGCTCTGTCTTCATGTATGCTATCGACAATAGATGGAAATTTGGGAATATTACTGTCATAAATAGCGCAAAGACTGGCAAAAGATTGCTTTTCAGAAAAGAACTTGAGGCAATGAGAGATGTTGCAGAAGCAGAAAATATTCGCATCATCCAGACTGTTACACGCGACCCAGACTGGCCTGGCAGAGTGGGCAGGGCACAGGAACATATAAAATATGCAAATACATCACCAGAAAATGCCTATGTATGCGTTTGTGGGCCTCCGCAGGCATATCATGACATATTTACGAAGTTGATTGAAAACGGCTACAATCCTCGTAACATTTATGTAACTTTGGAGAGGAGGATGAAATGTGGCGTTGGCAAATGCGGACATTGCATAGCTGGCTCGTCAACATTCTTGAAATACATTTGCATTGATGGCCCAGTGTTCGGATATTATGATATAATTTCCACTCCTGGATTAATATGAGGGATAAAATGAGGATGAAAATAGGGATTCACGGCTTAACTTCCTGTTATGGCTGCCAGCTTAAAATGGCTTGTATAGAAGAAATCCTTGAAGTGGCTAAAAATTTTGAGATTGTCTACTGGAATATGGCATCAAGCAAAGGAAAGATAGAAAAAGTTGACACTGCTTTTGTTGAGGGAAGTGTTGTAACTGAAAGAGATGAAGAAGAGCTGAAGCTAATAAGAGAAAATGCTGATGTGCTTGTTGCAGTTGGCTCCTGTGCCATCCACGGAGGAGTGCAGGGGATGATTTTTGGGGAAGATTACGAGGGGATTTTCAGGGAAGTTTATGGCGATAGCCTGATAGATTATGAGGCAAAAATAGGGGAACCATTGAAAAAATATGTTGAAGTTGACTACTACCTTCCAGGTTGTCCGCCAGAAGAACATGAGATTCTGTATTATTTGGCTACATTTGGCATAGGAAGTTATCCCGAAGAGAAAGATTATCCGGTATGTGCAGAATGCAGGAGGCAGGGCTATCCATGCATTTTGATAGAAAAAGGCGCGCCATGCCTTGGTCCGGTTACAGTTGCTGGATGTAATGCAAAATGCCCTGGCTTTAATGTAGCCTGTATTGGATGCAGAGGTCCAGTACCTCATGGAACAGCGTGGTTTGATTCTCTTGCAAAAACTTTTAAGGAGAAGGGGATGAGCAAGGAATATATAAAAAGAAGGATGGAAATATTTGGGAAGCAATATGAGAAGCTTGATGAAATGATTGAAAAGGTGTTTGAGAATGAAGATTGAAAGAGAAATCAGAAATGACCACATAGCGAGAATAGAGGGAAAGGCTGGAATAACTGTAGAAATAGGAGATGAAATTAAGGCAAGAATTAATGTTACAGAGGGACCAAGATTTTTTGAAGTTATCACTAAAGGAAAACCTTATGATGAGGCAGCTGCCATATGCTCCAGAATATGCAGTTTCTGCTCCATACCTCATAAGCTCACGCCTATAGAAGCAATAGAAAATGCTTTGAACATTGAAGTAAATGAGCAGATAAAAATGCTCAGGCAAATTCTTTACTTTGGAAATATGGTAGAAAGCCATGCATTGCACCTGTATCTTTTTGTTCTGCCAGATTATCTTGGTTATCCTGATGCCTTTTCCATGGCAGAGAAATATCCAGAGATAATGAAACATGGCTTAAAGCTGAAAAACTTTGGAGCGATGGTGCAGGAAATATTGGGAGGCAGAGAGATACATCCAGAAAATGCAATTGTTGGGGGATTTGGAAAGTTACCTGAGCAAAAAGATATGAAAAAAATTTATGATATGGCAAAGGAGGTAATGGATTCTGCTATAGCAACTGTCGATTTCTTTACAGAATATGAGTATCCTCATTATGTTAATCTTGCAAGAAATCATCTTTCAATAAAACCTTATGAAGGATATGGAGTATACGGAAATGAAATTATTTCATCAGATGGATTTTCATTTGGCATTGAAAAATATAAGGAGAATATTGTAGAGGAAGTGGTGCCATATTCATTTGCAAAAAGAGGAAAATATAATAATGAGCCTTTTATGGTTGGAGCATTATCAAGGCTTGTTAATAATGCAAAGCTTTTAGATGGAAAAGCAAAGGAATTACTTTCTTCATATAGCAACTTTCTTAAAGAAGACAATTGCTTTGCAAATAACTTTGCTCAGGCAATAGAACTCGTTTATTTCATTGAAAGAATGGCAGAGATGGCAGAAAGGGCTAAGATAAGCAAGCAAGAAGCTATAGAACCTGAAGAAAAGAATGGCAGAGGATATGCAGTTACTGAAGCCCCAAGAGGCTTGCTTATATATGAAGTAGATGTTGAAGATGGTATCGTGAAATATATGAATGTAATAACTCCTACTGCAATGTTTCTGCCAATGATGGAAATTGATGCGCTGAATATGGCAAAGGGAATGTGGGAGAATGGCTACAAAGACGTTGATCTAATAGGAAATAAAGTGGAGATGACAGTAAGGGCATATGATCCATGCATTTCATGTAGTGTGCACGTTATAAAAATATGAGCTTAGTAATTTTTTTGGGAAATGAAATTGCTGGAGATGATTCAGCAGGATATGAAGCATTTAAAGAGGCAAAGAAAGAAATTTCTGCGAGAATGGAATATCTCGGAACAGATATTTTTAAACTTTCCAGAATATATGAGAATGAGGAAAAGCTTGTTATCATTGATGCAGTCTATGGGATTGATGACGTTGTTCATCTAAAAAATGAAGAATTATTTAACTTAAATGAGAAAAGCATGCACGCTCATCGTATTTCTGCAGTTGAAGGATTAAAAATTTTAAAAGTAACAATGAAAAATTTTCCAAAAGAAGTTCATTTAATAGGTATACCTGCAAAAAATATCAAAAAAAGAACTTTTTCTGAAAAAGTTATTGAGAAAGCAGTGGAAATGCTGAAGAAAATTGTTGAAACGGAAGATGGAAGAAGATGATTTATGAAATTCATTCAACGCCTTTAAATAACTTTAAATATTCAAATTTGCTATATTAAGGTGATGAACGAACCCTTTCTGAGGGCATTTGCCCTATGATGAGGATCTTGAGTGCTGAGATAATTCTTTCTTTAGCTCCATAATTAAATTCACTGGCGCCGGGTTTACTTTATTAAGGATGGCTCTGTAAATGCTCACAAAATCTCCAATATAAAGCAATGAAATCGCCTTTGCAAGATCACTCCTCCCTTCTGCATACACTTCAATAACTTTTGATTTCTCTCCATAAACTTTTTTCATAAATTCAAATCTTTTTGCAATTTCCTCACCTTCTATACCTCTTAAAAAAATGCATGTGAAATTTCCTGCTTTTCCTTCCCATGCCTCTATTTCGTTATGATTGCATTCTGGAACAGAAAAATTGAAGGAAGGCATTTTCGCATTTTCATTTAACTGATGCCTCCATCTTTTTGCAATACTTGCCAAGACGCCATATCCATATATCACTGGAAAACCTTCTATTTCATAAGCAATATGTTTCGCCACATTTCCATTGTCAACATCCATTTTTAATCTATTCCTCAATATCTCCACAACTTCTATAACATCAGCAAAGTCCTGCTTCCCTATTATTCCAAGTTTCTCCAGCATTTTTGCCAGCGGAAATAACAGATAGGCTATCGCCGCCCTCGGTTGCATGCCAGAAGGTATAAGAATGCAATTTTTCTCCTTTGCCAGCTTTCCTCCAGATGAAATAGAAAATATTTTGCAGCCTTTCTTTTTCGCTTCTTTATAACATGAAAGCGTTTCTGCTGTATTTCCGCTATAACTAATTGCAATAAAAAGTGTTTTTTCGTCAGCAAATGAAGGAAGATGATAATCTCTCACAACGAAGAACGGAATTTTTGAAAAATGCCTTAGAATTTCTCCAGAAATTGCTGAGCCTCCCATACCAGCAACAACAACATTTTCTATTTCTTCAAAGGAAAAATCTGAATTTTTGGCTAATTCCAATGCTTCCTTTATTTGCTCTGGAAATTTTTCTGCAAGACGTAGCATACCATCTTTATCATATTTCTCAAGAAACGAATTACTGAATAAACGCATAATCAAAAATCTCATTATCTATTTAATTTTGTTGTTCAGATTTGTTGAAAAAGTAGATGTTACCCATTTCCACGTGTCCATAGAAACAATGCAGTGCAATATAAATTATCGTATTCTGTCGGGTACAATTCCTTCATTCATTTTACTTGAAATTTAGCATACTATGGCAAAATTTTCGCTGTCAAAAAGTTTATATATCTAATTAGATATATCGGCTTAGTAATAATATGAAATCGATGCTTAAAATGTTCATATTGAGGCAAATTTCCTGCAAACCAATGAGTGGATATGACATCATAAAAAAGTTTGAGGAGTTGCTCGGCTATAAACCAAGTGCAGGAGCTGTCTATCCTACATTAAAAGGACTAGAAAAAGATGGATTCATCATAGGAAAAAAGGAGGGAAGAAGAACAGTATATTCTCTTGCTCCTAAAGGAAAAGAATTTATTGAAGAAATCATCAGGATAAAGGAAGAATTTTATGAGAAAATGCATTCTCATATTCTCGCCACAGCAGAAATATTTGATGACAAAGACTTGAAAACATTTTGTAGAATGGAGAGAATATTTAGAGAATATCCTCTCCTGTTGAAAATTATTATAGAGCTTGAAAAAACAGATAAAAAAATGGCAAGGAAAATTCTCAAAAAAATATACGAGGAGTTGGGGAAATAATGCATGCCATTAAAATAGAAAAACTGGTTAAGGAGTTCAATGGCATTGTTGCAGTAGATGGAATAGATTTGGAAATAAATGAAGGAGAAATTTTTGCTTTACTTGGTCCAAATGGAGCTGGGAAGACAACAACTATAAGTATATTGGCAACGCTTCTTAAACCAACCTCAGGAAAAGCATATGTAAATGGCTATGACGTTGTTAAGGAACCAGAGAGAGTTAGAGAAAGCATAGGCATTGTTTTTCAGGAACAGAGTTTGGATGATCAACTCACAGCAAGAGAAAATCTGGACATTCATGCTCGTCTTTATCATATGCCCAAAGATGAAAGAAAAGATAGAATAGAAGAAGTTTTAGAGATGGTTGAATTGAGTGCAAGGGCAGACAGTCTTGTAAAGACCTTCTCAGGAGGAATGAGGAGAAGGCTTGAGATAGCAAGAGGATTAATGCACAAGCCTTCTGTACTTTTCCTTGATGAACCAACTTTGGGTTTAGATCCCCAAACACGCAGGCATATATGGGAGTATATAAAGAAATTAAAAAAAGAAGGAGTGACAATATTGCTCACAACACATTATATGGAGGAAGCAGATTTTCTTGCAGATAGAGTTGCAATAATTGATGAAGGAAAAATTGTGATTTGTGGAACACCATCAAAACTCAAGGATTCAGTAGGAGGAGATGTAATAAAAATAAGATGTAGCAACGCCAGCAAACTAAAAAGCAGACTTAATAAAAATGGCTTTGAGGCAAAAATAGTTAATGGAGAAATAATCCTTCATGTGAGCATAGCAGAGGAGGTTATTCCCAAAATATTTTCTTCCTCCTCTGGCATAGAAATTTACAGTATAATGTATAAAGAGCCTTCTTTGGAAGATGTATTCCTTCATTACACTGGCAAGGCTTATAGAGAAGAAGAGGGTGATAACAGAATAATGAAAATGAGAGTGATGAAAAGATGATACATGACATATATACAATTTATTTGCGGGAAATGATTCGCCTGCGCCGGCAGAAGGTGAGGCTTGTTACCACAGTTGTCATGCCATTGCTATGGCTTGGAGTAATAGGAATGGCTTTCAATAGTGCATTTGAAACAATAGGAGGCTCATTTCTTGGAAAAGATTTTTTATCTTTTCTAACCCCGGGCATACTCATAATGACAATGGTTTTTACAGCCACCATATCTGGAATAACCACAGTATTTGATAGAGAATTTGGTTTCCTGAAGGAAATGTTGGTTGCCCCGATAAAGAGGGAGAGCATTTTGATCGGGAAAATGCTTGGAGGTGTTTCTCAGGCAATCCTTCAGGGGATTATAATAATAATGCTTGCACTCTTAATGGGAGTTAGTTTTTCCGGGATAACTTCCATTCCAGGTATGCTCATGACAATGTTCATTGTTTCTATAGCATTTGTTTCCTTGGGCTTAGCTGTGGCAAGCAAAATAAAAAGCATGGAGGGATTCCAGATGATAATGAATTTTCTCATTCAACCAATGATTTTTTTGAGTGGTGCATTTTATCCTGTAAAGACGCTTCCTTCATGGCTCAGAGTATTTGTAAAATTAAATCCCCTAACTTATGGAGTTGACGCAATGAGATACTTTGCAATTGGAATGCACGAATTTAATGTTGCTATAGATTTAATAGTCCTTACAATATTTTCAATTTTTCTTATCCTGCTTGGAGGGCATTTCTTCAGAAAGAGTTAAACTCATTTTCTGCATTCTTCTCTTGCAAGCTTTCTTATTCTTTCATCCCCTCCAATTTTTTTAATAAAATTGGCAACACTTTCTGGCACTAAACTCTCCCATTCTTCACCATTTGCAATTCTCTGTCTTATAACTTTCCCCTGATATTTATCTCTCTCAAATAATGGCATCTCAACAATTTTATAACCTTCTCTTTCAAAAAGCTGCTGAATAAGCAGATTATTTGAGATTACTACATCAAATGAAGGAACAATTTCTTCGACATGACGAGCATATACTGCGTATCTGTTAATATCCGGAACTGCAATTATATGAAAATTTATATTTTTCTCCTTCATTGCACCAAAAATCATTTCATATCTTTCTCCTGCAGTAAATGGATTTTCAAAAGTAAAACTTTCATAAGCTGAACCAATTGCAAAAATTAATTCATATTTTTTTGCTTTTAGTGCCATCATTGCATGTCCATTATGGAATGGTTGAAATCTTCCTATAATGAGAGCTCTCATGAAAAAATAATGCACATCAACATAATTAATTTTCTATTTTCATTGAGCAGTTCATTGAGGGGGAAACGAAGTTGATTTTACTGGCAAATGATGAGGACATTGCATTTATTCAACTCTCATGCCCAACATTCATGCCTAATATACTGTAACTCCTTTAACTCCCTTAGCTTTTCTCAATTTTTTTATTAAGCGAAGAGGAAGAGGTTTTTCTGTTATTATATACAATTTAGGCTCTTCAGTAATTACATAGTCGTCAACGTTTGCCTGCCTTATGCTTATTTTTTCATCTGCAATCATCTTTGCAACATCTGCAAGTATACCTGGCATTGAGGCGTTAACAGGTATTATCTCCACAATACCCCATGACATTTTTGGAGCAAGTTCTTTAAAACTGCACGTTGGTTGCAGAGATGAAAAAATTTTCTTCATTTTCTTATTTCTCTCAACAGTTTCAACTGCATTCATCACCGCCCTTCTATCAACGCCTATAGCCCTAGCTATTTTAGAAAAAGAAAGTTCAATATCCCCACAATAAACTCTTCCATCTTTTATGCTGAGCCCATAGGAAAGGAGGGTTTCCATCACTCTCTGTTGAGCAGGATATTTTTTGAAATATTCCAAAACGTCTTCCCACATGATTTATGAACAAAAAGAGGTTAATAAAGATTAATGAATTACTTCAAAGTATAAAATTATACTTTAACGAACAAAATTATACAAAAATTTATATATTTTTCACGCATACCAATCTATGGATAAAATATTGCTAGAAGAAAATGAGTTGCCAGATAGATGGTATAACATACAGGCTGATATTCAATCACCACCTCCATTACATCCTGCAACACTTGAGCCAGTGAAAGCATCTGATCTAGAACCAATTTTTCCTAAGGAACTAATAAAACAGGAAGTAAGCACGGAAAGATGGATTTCCATACCTGAAGAAGTAAAAGAAATATACAGAATATGGAGACCTACGCCATTATATAGGGCGAGGAGACTTGAGAAAGCTCTCAAAACGCCTGCAAAAATATATTACAAGTGGGAGGGAGTGAGCCCTCCAGGAAGTCATAAACCAAATACTGCAGTAGCTCAGGCATACTATAATGCCAAGCAGGGTGTATCTCGCCTTACTACTGAGACAGGCGCAGGACAATGGGGCTCTGCCCTCGCCTTTGCGTGCAGTTTCTTTGATATAGATTGCACAGTGTATATGGTAAAATGTAGTTATGAGCAAAAGCCTTACCGTCGCATACTTATGCAGGCATGGGGAGCTGAAGTTGTTGCCAGTCCTAGCGAGAGAACAGAATTTGGAAGAAAAATAAGGCAGAAAATGCCAGATACTTCAGGTAGCTTAGGTATTGCAATAAGCGAGGCAATAGAAGATGCGGCGAAAAATGATGATACAAAATATTCTCTCGGCTCTGTATTGAATCATGTTGTGCTTCATCAAACTATAATTGGGCTTGAGATAAAAAAACAATTTGATTCAATAGATGAAAAGCCAGATATAATACGTGGGTGTGTTGGGGGAGGAAGCAATTTTTCTGGAGGAGCATTTCCATTCATTCCTGAAAGACTTAAAAGAGAAGAAATTAAATTTGTTGCCTGCGAACCCACAGCATGTCCATCACTCACAAAAGGCATCTATACGTATGATTTTGGAGATACCGCCTGCCAAACGCCTTTGCTTAAAATGTTTACTCTCGGCCATTCTTTTGTTCCTCCAGCAATTCATGCTGGTGGGCTTCGCTATCATGGCGATGCTCCATTGCTTTGCAAACTGGTGAGAGAAGGCATAATTGAAGCAAGAGCATATCATCAGAATGAGGTCTTTGAAGCATCTCGATTATTTGCAAAAACTGAAGGCTTCATAGTTGCTCCAGAAAGTGCTCATGGACTCAAAGGAGCAATAGATGAAGCAATTAAATGCAAGGAGAAGAATGAAGAGAAAACAATATGCTTCATAAACAGCGGGCATGGTCATTTTGATTTGGCGGCATATGATTTATTCAATCAAGGGATGCTTCAGGATTATGAATATCCTGAGGAACTTATAAAAGAAGCAATGAAAAATTTACCATGTATAGAATAGGATTTGTTGTCAATCCTATAGCAGGGATGGGAGGCAGAGTTGGTCTGAAAGGCACTGACAGCGTTGAAGAAGCAATAAGGAGAGGGGCTGTTCCAGTTGCACCAAAAAGGGCTGAGGAATTTTGCAATGGCATTGATGCACATATTTTTACATGCTCTTCATCAATGGGAGCAGACTATATAGATGGAGAAATTGTTTACAAAGCTGGCAAATCAACTACTGCAGAAGATACAAAAAAAGCTTGCAAAGAATTTTTAAAAAGAGGCGTTGATTTAATAATTTTTGTTGGTGGCGACGGCACAGCCTGCGATGTTTATAACATAGTCGGCAAAAAGGTAGCTATTTTGGGCATACCTTCTGGAGTTAAGATGTATTCCGGCGTATTTGCCCTCAACCCTAAAGCAGGAAGAGAAATTCTAAAAGCTTTCTTAAATGAGAAGGCAGAGATTGTTGAGAGAGAAATTATGGATATTGATGAAGAGGCATATAGAAATGACGTGCTAAAGATAAAAATATATGGATCTGCATTTTGCCCCAGCATAAAATATTTTCTTCAGAATGGCAAAAGAATTTTTGGAGAAAATGATAGCAAAAAAGAAATCGCCATCTTCTTTTCCCTCATTTGCAGAAAAGGAACATATGTGCTTGGACCAGGGAGTACAATAAAAGCAATAGCAGATGAATTGGACGTGGAAAAAACGCTGCTTGGAGTAGATGTAATTGAAGATGGAGAATTGATTATTAAGGATGCAAATGAAAAGGAAATTTTGAAGGCAATTGAAGGTAAAAAAGCCAGAATTATCGTAAGCCCTCTTGGCAGACAAGGATTTATTTTTGGGAGGGGAAATCAGCAAATAAGCAGTAAAGTTATTAAAAAAATTGGAGTGAAAAATGTCATTATCGTTTCTACACCCCAAAAAATTTTGCATACAAAAGAGCTGTTTGTAGATACAGGAGATGATGAACTAAATAGGAAGCTTGAAGGATGGAAGCAGGTCATTGTAGGTTTTGGAGTTGCCGTGAGGAAGAAAATCATATTTTAATATATTATGTAAATGTTGTATATATGCTAATTATCCAATGAAAGGTGTTAAAGTTTACTATAAAGGTGCCTGCTATAGCCAATAAGAATGATTATCATAAAATGGATTACTAAGTTTATTTAGTTTACATATTAAATATACTTAAAAAACTTAATTGATATACTTCTTTTTCATGCCTTCGATTATAAAAATTTTTCCTTTCCTTCTCGCCTTCTTCGCCTTCATAAGTTGAACTTTATTAAATTCTTGTATGCTCACCACATTCTTATGTTCTGCAGGAAATAAAATTTCCTCCCATTCTCCCAGCCCACAATATATCGGATTCGATAAAATCCTTGCCACTGTTTTTTTATTCCACTTTCCTCCCCTCTTCCCTTCTACTTTATTCATGCGAAGCCATTTAACAATTTCTTCCAAACTTTTGCCATCAGCATACATCTCATACATTTGACGCACTATCTTAAGCTCGTGCTCAATGCCAATAAGCTTACCATTATTGTATACATAGCCATATGGGGATGGTGAGCCAAGCATGCCCTTTCCCTGCTTTGCCTTCTGGCGCATACCATCATAAACGCGCTCGCCAATCTGCTCACTTTCAAGCTGAGCTATGCGCTGTATTATATCCATGACAAATCGTCCCATTGCCGTGCTCGTATCTAAACTTTCAGTCATTGAAACAAATTCTTTATTTTTTCTCCGCAGCTCTTCCATCATGAGCATGAAATTTTTTGAATTTCTGTGAATACGGTCCATTTTCATGACAAGCAATACATCCCAATTGTCTATGTCTTCCATCATTTTTTGATATGCTGGGCGACGAACATCTCTCCCACTATAGCCATCATCAATATACTCGCCAGCTATTTCCCATCCTCTTGCTTTACAATAGCTGCGCAATTTTTCAATTTGGCTGTCTAAGCTGAAGCCTTCTTTAGCCTGATCCTCAGTGCTTACTCTTGCATATATTGCAACTTTTTTTATTTCTTCATCCCTCATCTCCATCCCAACGTGGCTAACGGTAGACCGTTGGACACTATATTACAGGCAGAATATAAATATTATGAAATTTATAGGCAATGAGAAAATAGCGAAACATCGATTTCATTTTGAATTTATCAACAAATTCAGATTTAGGACCGACGAAGAAATAACGAATGAGCTTATTTATATGTCGTTTTATCCTGCATTTTGTTTGGTAAAGTAAACAACGAGTCTGTATTTAGCCAATAAACAAGCAATATATTTTGCTTTCATGGCTTAAACAC
>CAZNGK010000013.1:15384-18007 GCA_964572575.1 uncultured Thermoplasmatales archaeon
TCACGCCTTTATCTTTTTGTAAACGAAAATAGAATATATAGTATATCAAGTATACAAACCAAGTATATTTTATATATCCCTTTGCCAAACTAATCAAATTTTTAATAAAATAGCAAATTTAACACAAAAAGTCCCGAGGTTTTTTGAAAATTATTATTTTTATGAGGATTTATTAAAAATGAAAAATAATTTTTTGGTGAAAGATGCAAAATTGAGGCAATAGCAATACATTCATTTTTTACAAATTTGTTTCATGCAATCAGCAAAACAATAAACTTTTATTGACAACAAATTTACAGAATGATGCAAACAAAAAAGATGCATGATAAATTATTCATTTTAGCTGAGAAGCTGTTATCATATTTTTTTGCTTCTGCATACATAAATCTTTTTGAGAAGGCAATATTAGAAGAATTTGAAATGGTTAGTCTTGATAAAAAAAGTAAAGTGCTCCATATTGGATGCGGTCCACTGCCAAATACGCTTGTTTCTTTAGCGAAGCATATTCCAGCTAACTATGTTGGCATAGATAAAGATGAGGAAGCAGTGAGAATTGCAAGAAAAATTGTGAAAAAATACGGGCTTGAGATAAGCATTGAGAAAGGAGATGCATTGGATTATCCAATTGGGGAATTTGACATAATTATAATTTCTTTTGGTGTTGAGCCAAAAGAAAAAGTTTTTGATAGGATAAGAGTAGAGAGTAAAAAGAATGTTAAGATTGTTTATAGAAAGCAATGGGATTTTATGGACGCTATATATGGCAGAAAAGATTTTCTTCCCTCAGGTTTCAAAATGATTGCAGAGCACAATAGAAGAGATTTCATAAAATCTTATTTACTTGAAGTGAGTTAAATTTTTATCTTATTTCATATTACATTTTTATGAAAGCAAAAATTTTATCTCTGCTTGTAGTCTTTTTATTCAGTTTTTCATCTGCAAATATTTTGTTGGAAAGGAGTTGTTCCTATGAAAAAGTATGTGAGATTAGCAAACAAACCAACAATCAAATTTATAATCAAATTTATGACCAAAATTTTACCCATACTGTCCTTGCAGAACTTGGTGCATTGAGCTGGTGCCCTCATTGTCCTGGGGCATCTGAAGCCTTGCATGAAGTTTTTTCTTCTGGCGAATATAATTTCTATTATGTTACATTAGTATATGATAAAAACGTCCTAGCTCAAAAGAGAGGCGCTTGGTTACGTGATGCATATGCTCCAGTCCTTTATATTGATGGAGGATATGACGTTGTAGATTATGATTCGAGAAATGCATACTCAGACTATTCTGAAGCAATAGCATCTGCAGGAGAGAGAAATGTTCATGATCTGGATCTTACTGTCACCGCTACTTGGATGGGAAATGCAAAAATTGATGTGGCTGTCAGCATAAAAAATAATGAAAAAAAGCCATATTTTGGACATTTGAGAGTGTATGTAACAGAGATGGTATCCAGATGGGTCGACCACGATAATTTGCCATTCAACTATGCCTTCTTAGATTATGCTTTCAATACATATGTCTTGATAGGTAGTGGAAAAACTTTTGAAACAAACAAGGTATGGGACGGAGCAAGCAAGCATGGGAATTTAACATTCGAGGATATAGAGCCAAGCAATATTATGATAATAGCAACAATTTCTCACTGGCTTCCCCACATAGAAAAGAATCCATGGGAGAATCCCTCACCATATTTCTTGGCTCAGTATGTAGATGAGGTATCTGTAGCCATACCCTCTTAAAATATACATAATTTATATACTTAGTAAAATTAGTATGTATACTTCATTTATTTTGTTTCCTTTTACTAGAAACTATTTCACCTATGCTTTTCAATACATCTATCTTTCTTCCCTTCTTTTCGACAAGGAGCCTGCCTTCTTTCCTCCACCATCTTTTCGGATGAGCTTTTTCTTCCTTTAGAGGATTTAATCCAAGCTTTCTTGCAGCTTGAAAAATTTCATCAATTGTTGGATTTCTTACAGCAATCTCCTTTGCAATTTTTCTGCCATCTTTCCTGCTGGCTTCTGAATCAAAATATATGGGCCATATGACCCACTTATCCCTCATTTTCTTTCGACTCTTCTATCAAAATAGCATTCAGACAACCATGCTGACCGGGGCGAGAGGTTATTTTTGCTTTTCCCAGTTCTGTAAGCACGATGGCTCCCTTTGTAATAATGTCTCTTCTAACATAATGGGGATTTGCTGGATTTTCTATAACATCTTTAAGTTCTACTCTTTTTGTCTCTCCTGTCTTTGGATTTGTAACATTAATATGGGTAGTAGAAACGACTCTAACCTTATAATTTCCTCCTCTTACCCTTAACTTCCTTAATTTTCTCTCACCTATTACAGGAAGAATGGTATCTCTTCCCATCTCATATTTTCTCTTTTTCCTTGCAGGTCTGTATCTTCCACCCGTTTCCTTTCTTCTGCTTCTTCCATGCCATTGCATAAGCTGAAAAGAAAAGATATAAATAAATTTTTGCAACGTTTTTATATTTTCTTTTTACATATGCTCGAAAGAGGACCTTCATAACATTTTGGTTTCATTGCGCTGCCTGTATGCTTTGCAAGAAGCCAGAATAAACCAACAATTTTCTCTTCCCTCTCCTTT
>CAZNGK010000014.1:0-17977 GCA_964572575.1 uncultured Thermoplasmatales archaeon
AATTGGCAAATTATACAATGGCGGTATAATTAACTTAAAATGGCAAAGTCAAGTTGCTAAATAAATATGGTATAGAAATTGTGGTTGATGTAAGGCGATTTCCAACCTCAAAAATAGTAGCATATAGAAAGGAAAACCTCGAAAAAATTCTTGCTGAAGCTGGAATTAGCTATATTCATCTTGAAGGGTTAGGTGGGTTTAGAGGTGGATATGAAAAATGGATGAGCAACGAGGAATGGAAAAATGCATATGAAAGGTTGAAAGAAATGGCAATGAAAAGCAGAACAGCTATCCTTTGCTCGGAAAAGCTTCCTTTCAGATGTCATCGCCGTTATATTGCGAGAAAACTTTTTTCTGAAGGATGGAGAGTGGTGCATATCATAAATGATAAAACATGGGAAGAATATGGGGAAAGTGAAGCGTAATATTCGTTATGGAAATAAATTTAAATGAACCTTCAATACAAATTGATGGAAACTTTATCGCCGTTAGAAAAGAAATTGCTTCTGGAGCTGAAGAAATTTAACGGAAAGGTATCGCCTGAAGAGATTGATATGGAATTGGTAAAAGCAATGAATGCATCTGCTTGGCTTCAGTCAAAAGGACTTGTGAAAACAGAGGAGAAATTACTAAAAGAATACGTCCTAACAGAGGAGGGGGAGAAGTTTTTGGAAGATGGCTTACCTGAGAAGATTTTATTAAAAGAAGGAAAGAGCATTGAAGAACTTGAAGAAAAATTTGGGAAAAAATTTGTTTCCATAGCGTTGGGATGGGCAATTAAAAAAGGATGGTGCAGAATAGAGAAAAAAAATGGGAAAAAGTTTTTGGTGATAACAGAAAAAGGAGAAAAGGAAAAAGAAAAGAAGCAGGTGGAAGAGGAGGCACTTGAAAGAATTAAAGAAGGCAAATCTATAGATGAAAGTGTTGCAGATATTTTAAAGAAAAGAGGAGCATTGAAAGAGAAGAAAAGAATAGTCAGAAACATCATTTTGACAGAGAAAGGATGGGAAATTGTAGGAAAGGGGATAAAAATTGAAGAAGAAATTTCTCAACTCACTCCTGAAATTATACAGCGTGGAGAATGGAAGAAAAAGAAATTCAGGAAATATGATGTAAAAGCATTTGCTCCTTCAATATATCCTGGCAAGTTGCATCCAATGACACAGCTTATTGAAAAAATAAGAAGGATTTTTGCAGAAATGGGGTTTAAAGAGATGAAAGGGAATTATATTGAATCATGTTTCTGGAATATGGATGCTTTGTTCATCCCGCAAGATCATCCTGCAAGAGACATGCAAGATACCTTTTATTGCAAAAAGCCAAGTAAAATAGAAGTAGATGAAAAGTTAATTGAAGTGGTGGCAGAAGTGCATGAAAATGGTGGCTTAACAGGTTCAAAAGGATGGGGCTACTCATTTAATAAAGAAGAGGCAAAAAGAGCTTTGCTACGCACCCATACTACTGTAAATACAATTCGCTATCTCGTTTTTCACCCCAAACCACCTGCAAAAATTTTTTCCATAGAGAGAGTTTTCAGAAGGGAGAATATTGATTCTACTCACCTTCCAGAATTTCATCAAATTGAAGGCATAGTATATGAAGAAGATGCCAATTTTTGTATGCTTAAAGGAGTGCTTAAAGAATTTTATTCAAGGATGGGTTTTGAGAAAATTCGTTTTCGTCCAGCTTATTTCCCATATACAGAGCCTTCTATGGAAATAGAAGTTCAATGGCATGGAAAATGGATAGAGCTTGGAGGCTCTGGCATATTTCGCCCAGAGGTAACGGAGCCATTTAGTATCGAAGCACCAGTTCTCGCCTGGGGACTAGGACTTGAGAGGATGGCAATGATTTTGCTTGGATTGGATGATATTCGGATGCTTTATTTCAGCGACATAGATTGGCTTCGCAGATTACCCTTGCTTTAATTCTTCAAGCAAATGCTTTAGTAAATCGGTTCTGGTAACAATTCCTTTTAATTTTCCATCTCCACCAACAATAGGTATGCATCCAACTTCATTTTCTATCATGATTTCTGCAGCTTCTTTTATTGTAATTGTATCTTTTGCAGTAATTGCTGGTGAACGCATTACATCCTCCACCAATAAATTTTTCAAACGATGTTGCTGATGCCCAAGAGATACGCTCCTTTTCAAAGCTGCAAATGCAAATGCGATTTCTTTATCAGATATGATCCCTATCACTTCTCCATTTTCAACAACAGGAAGACGGGCAATATCATTATCAAGCATCACTCGCCTAACATGAATAACTCTATCCTCCGGTTTTGCTGTAAAGACGGGCGCAGTCATAATCTTCTTTATGTTTTCCTCGCTTTTAACCAACGGGAGCAAATCTGCTTTTGTTATAACTCCAATGAGATGGTTATCTACAACAACAGGAAGCATTGTTGGTCCAGGCTCTCCAACCTTTTCCAGTATCTCTTTCACCTCTCTATCTGGCGGAACTGTTTCAAATTTCTTTTCCATGACTGTAGAAGCATGCATGTGGGAGGCAAGCACTCCTCTACTCCTTATACTTCCAAGCTTATCTGCTATTTTATTATCTGTCACAATGCCCACCAGCTTTCCATCATCAACTACTGGAATTTTTGTAATATTGTGTTTTTCCATTAAATCCAGCACATGGCGCAAATCATCGTTTTTATTCACATAAATAACTTCCTTCGTCATAATTTCCTTAACTTTCATATAAAATTCACCTCATTGTTTCTGCACAGGATTCGCATAAGAGACGACCATTAATGTCACGAAGTCTTTGGGAAAGCATTCCACATTCCTCGCATTTACCAGATATAAATTTACCTTCCCGTTCATATGAGAGACGTTCTTTTGTTACTTTTGCCCATTCCTCAAGAATGTTCAGCAATAGAGGAGAAAATAGAAGAATGTCCCTTTCCGTTACCATTCCCACCAGTTTCTCTCCTTCAACAACAGGTAATCTTCGTATCTTGTGCTTTCCCATCAGGCGAAGAGCTCCTTCAATTTTTTCATCTGGAGATATGGTGATTGGTGGAGAGCTCATTATTTTTTCAACAGCAATTTCAGATGCATCTTTCTTTTCAGCAACTATTTTTCGAAGTATATCACTCTCAGTAAGCACACCAATTGGTCTGCCATCTTCTACAACAATTATGCTTCCCACCTTTTCACTTTTCATTTCTTTTGCTGCATCCAGCACACTTGCCTTCCTGTTTATTATAACAGGGTTTGCATTCATTATGTCTCTTATGCGAATCTCTGCTTCCATTAATAATGTATTATGCCATAGCTAAAAAACTTTATGGAGGTTAATTGGTATGTTAATTTAACGAAAATTAGGAAGATGATTGTGTTGGAGTATTTCAACATCATATTTCATTCATTAGTTATTCTACTTTTGGGGAACAACCCTTAATGAAAAACTACACATCGATTACGCTCTTTATTACTTCTCTTTGTTTTTTTCGCTATTTTCTCCAGCATTCCTTCCAGCGCTCCTTTCAACATTTTTCCCAGCCATCCATATGACGCGCTGTGGGAAGGGAATTTCAATGCCGTTCTTTTCCAGAGTGACTTTTATTTTCCACAGCATTTCAGTTTTTACAGAAAACCACACATTGGAAGGAGCCCATATTCTAACTGATAAATTCACGCTACTATCTCCAAGCTCTTCAACAAAAATTTGCGGGGCTGGCTCCTTGAGTATGAGAGGATGCTCGTCAAGTAAATTTTTTATTATTTCTATAGCTTTATCTGCATCATCGCTATATCGGATGCCAATTTTATATTCAAATCTCCTTGCTACATGCGCAACATAATTGTATATGTTTGACGAAAAAACTTTTTCATTTGGTATACGGACATATATTCCATCCCATGTTCTTATGGTCGTTGATAATATCCTTATATCTTTAACCACTCCACTTACATCTCCTATGCTGATTCCATCTCCAATCTTTATTGGCTTTTCAATCAATAAGAACAGCCCACTAATTAAATTAGATACAACAGTCTGGCTGGCAAAGCCAATGACTATACCTGCAATTCCTCCAGCCACCAGCAGCCCGCTGAGGGAAAAGCCAATATATGGCAGTGCAACGAGGAAGCCAATAGAAACTATCCCATAGTATACAATCTTCTCTATAGTGTTTAGAGTTGCTTTAGGTATCTTTTCTTTCAGTATTCTCCTGACATTGATTTTAACAATCTTTGCTATTATCATGGCAATAAGGATAATTAAAATGAAAGTGAAAATGTCAATTACTGTGATTCCTTTCAGCACTTCTATATTGAGGGCATCTTTCAATGTCTCTATAATATTCATTCGAATCCCCACTCCATTACAAACTTCTTCTCAAGTTTTTTAATTCCCTTAGCTAGATATATGTCAATGGATCTCTTCATATTCTTGGGCTTTCTATTATTGAAAGCTGTCTCCCCCATAGTTTTTTTAATAATTCTCAGGTAGGCATGCATGTATGCATATCCATCATAAAACAATTTCATATCAAATGCCCTGAAGACCATCTTTTTTACTTCCACCCATTCATAATAGCTATTTTGGATTTCTATCTTCATTATTCCTTCATATAATCTATCCACTTCTGGCATTTCTCCATAAATGCCACTTTTCCACCATCTGCAAATTATTCCGCCCTCTGGTGGGCCATATAAAATATATTTAGGTTTCGTTTTTGTAAAAATATCTATTCTCTCAATATCATTTTTATCCACGAGGAAAACACCTATTTCAACTGGAAATTTTATATAAATCTCCTGTTTAACATATGGCTCTATAATTATTGGCTCATTTAGCTCGATCAATAAATGTTCTGCGACACCTTTACTTGGCAAATTAACAGGTTCAACTGGACAGATAACAACATTTCCTTTTTCAGCAAATATAATTTTATTTATTTTTTCATCCAAAACTTTTCTCTCATAACTCTTTTTCTTTCCTTTTCCATCTATTCTAATCTCTGCATCATTTTCTTTCAGTTCAATGTTTAAATCATATGTTCCAAACACTCTGTTATAATACCAGCTACTATAAAAAATTTATAAAAAATTCTGCTTATATGTATGGCACAAAAAATGCTTTTAAAAGATTTTGAGGAAATGGAGGGCGTGAAAATAGGAGTAATATCTGATACACATGATAATATAATGACTATAAACAGGGCAGTTGAATTTTTTAATGAAGAAGAAGTAGATTTGGTTCTTCATGCTGGAGACGTGGTTTCACCATTTACTGCAGATGTTTTTAAAGAATTAAAATGCGATATGATCCTTATATATGGTAATAATGATGGTGACAAACTCTATTTAAAGGAGAAATTCAAGAATATTGGCATATTTTACAATGATCCCTACATTGGAGAGTTGTATGGAAGAAAAATAGCAATGACGCATAAGCCAGAAATAGTGAAGGCATTGGCTATGAAATATGATATTGTGATATATGGACATACTCATGAAGTAGATATAAAGGAGGACGAAGCATTGATAATAAATCCTGGAGAATGCTGTGGATATTTAACGGGTAAAAGAAGTGTAGCAGTTCTTTATCCAAAAGAATTAAAAGCGAAAGTCATCGAGCTCTGAATTTTCTCATTAGAATTATCATTATGGCAAAAGCAAATAGAATTATGCCGAATCCCGGCGATTTATTATTATTTTCTTTTTCTAAATAAATTTCATTCCCTATGCATATTGTCAAATCATCTGTAGCATTGAAAAGAAATCGTTTGCTTTTTCCCTCAGCTAAGACATTGATTTCATTAATTCCATCTGGATTAATCTTTATATTCATTTCACTTTCATTCTCTATGGTCAATTCATAAATTTCATTATTATTCACGATAGCCTTTACTTTTACTTCCTTACCAATCTCATTTTTAAAGGTGATGTTCTTTTCTGTTTCGTTTATTTTTCCTTGCAAATTGTTTATTTTTATTATCCTGATTGTGCTATTTTTCACAAGGTCATAATCAAACAATTCCAAAGTAACTTTATAATATCCATTTTTTGTGTAATTCCATGTAGCTTCTTTATTACGGCTCCATAAACCTTGCTTATCCCATGTTCCATCACCATCAAAATCCCAGCGACAACTCTTTATATATCCATCCTCGTCATAGCTTGAACTTGCATTAAAGATGGCTTCGATGCTATCATTTTTGGAATATAGGGAAATGTTAACTTGAGGATATGGTGGAATTAATTTTTCAACAACCACAACAGTATGGGTGACAGAATCTCCATCCTGGACAGCTGAGGCAGTGGCATAAAGGGTGACATTATATATTCCCGGCTTAGTATATATATAATGAACAAATGGGCACCTTTTTATTACTTTATCTGTTTCTCCATCACCATCAAAATCCCAGCGAAAAATATCTATTTTAAATGGAGAAATTGAATTGCTTGCATCAAAAGTTATTTCCTGCCCCACTACAACATTTCCAAATATTATTTTTCCATCTGGTGTCTTCATATAAATTTGTCTTCCATTTTCATCCTTAATAATAAATCTTGCATCCACTCTTGCATGAACAGCAGGGAGAAGCAATAGCAGTAGCATGAATGCTGCAATGAATTTTTTCATGGTATTATAAATAGGAGTGATTTAAAACAGTATCGCATAAGTTTTTAAAATAATGCAGACTTATCTGTATGGAGAAGTTTTATGACTTAAAAGTTAAGGATGTAATGCATCCTCATTTATGGGATCTACCGTTGGTAGAAGAATATACTGATTTAAAAACAGTGCTCATCATTCTAACATCCCGTGGATATGTCTGGGTTATAGATAACAGAGAAAATATGAAAATCAAAGGAGTTATAACAGAGCATGATGTCCTGAATTTATTTGAGAAATTTGATGAGAATATTAGAGCAGGTGAATTCTCAACAAAAAAAGTAATTTCATGCAATAAAGAGGATAAAATATCAGATATTATTAATAAAATGAAAGAAAGTAATGTTAGAAGACTCCCTGTTGTTGAAAAAGGAAAAATCGTAGGAGAAATTACCCTCCGCCATTTAATTGAAAAATATTATTCACTTCTTTCTTAGCTCAAACATTAAATCACATGCAACATGATATACTTCGCTCACACTATATTCTTCTGGATATTTTGTCATGAATTCATCAATTATCTTCCTCACAGTTGGCTTTTCTATTTCTGTTGCCACCTTTCTTAATTTTTCCTCCAAAATCTCTCTCCTTCTTATTTTGTTAATATGTTCATGAATTTCTCCAAGTACAGCAAAAATTTCTAAAATGGAAAGAGAGAGAACAAAAGCTGAAGCAATTAGAATAGTTTTTTCATTATTGGTCCATGAATAGTAAAATATTTCTGCATCGATTAATAAAACGATGAAAGGTATAATTAAAGCAATTTTTATTATTCTGCTTGCCGTAAGAACTTCACTGAATAAATTCCTAATGAATCGATGCCTCATTGAAAGATAAAACATAATTAAGTTAAAATTTTTTCTTTTAATTCACCCAATAAACATCTTTTATTCTAAATTTGTATCCTTTGGCTTTAGGTTTTCCCATGATGATAAGATGATATTCCGTAATTCCTTACTATTTCGTGCATTTAACCATTTTTCCTCAAAATTTTTATCTTCTGAAATTTGAACCATCCACATGAGAGAATGGAAATAGAAGCTCTGTTGGTCGGGTGAAGAAACAATTATAAATAGGGCATATATTGGCGGAATATCATCAGAAAATATAATTCCTTTTTTGCTTCTAACTAAAATGATATCAAATTTGTTTCTTCCTTTAATGACAAGTGAGAAAATGGCTATACCGGGATATACAACTATATTGGAATCTTTTTCTCTCTTCATAAATGATCTATATAGTTCCTCCTCATCTGCATCTATCTCTTCTGCTAGTTTATGTGCCAATAGTCTTGTGAATTCGTCAGGTGGCAGCATTTTGTCGATATCCAAGATGAGACATTTTTTTATTATTTCTTCAAACCTTTTTTCAGTAACATCATCTCTTTCTATCAATATTTCTCTTAATTCTTCATCTATTAGATAGCCAGTTGATTCGATGCCAGTAATTCTTTCAATTACATGCAAAAGAGCATATTCCCTCTTTATTTTGGGTCTGGCATAAATCAAATACCAACTCAATCCAAAAATGATGAAAATACCCATTGTAAGAAGCGGTACAATTCCCATTTCAAAGATGATGATTCCATATCCAACAAGTCCTGCTATATGGATCCATGGATAGAAACGGCTACGAAATTTAGGTTGATAATGTCTTATTTTACTTTCCCTCATAATAATAACGGATATCATGACAAACATGAATAGTATAAGTTGTATGGCTGAAGCTGTTTTGACGAGTCCTTCAAGATCAAGAAATAGAATTATGAAAATCATTGAGGCAGAGGTAAAAATTATTGGAAATTTAGGTGTGCCATATTTTGAAACCTTTGCAAAAAAACGAGGTAAAAGATCATCTTTACCCATAGCAAGCGGGTTACGGGATGCCGCCAGCAGACCGGCGTTGGCCGTGGAAACAAAGGCCAAAATTGCGGCTATTGCCATTATTGCAACACCTATATTCCCCATAAAAACTCCTGCTCCAAGAGAAATTGGTGTGAGAGAATTTTGCAGCTGGCTCGGCTCTACTATGCCTACCGTTACAAAAATAACCATGGCATAGAGTAGAGATACGATAGCCCAGGCAAGAAACATTCCTAATGGGAGGGTGCGTCCCGGATCTCTGCATTCCTCTGCAACACTACAAACTTTTGTCAATCCACCATAAGAAATGAAAACAAAGCCCGCTGTTACAAAAATAGAACTTAAGCCCATAGGTGCAAAAGGGGTAAATCTAGATAGCTCAACGTGAAAAACTCCCGCTACAATATAGAAGGCAAGCAGGGATAGAAGACCAACAACCAAAATTATCTGAATTTTTCCAGTGTGTTTGACCCCGACAAGATTAACGATAGTAAAAATTATGCAAAATGCAATAGCAACAAGTTTTATCTGTATCTCTGAAAGTCCTGGATTGAGCAATAAGGCGAAAGCCCCTATTCCCAGCAATGCAAAAGCGCTTTTAAAAGCCAGAGAAAACCATGCAGCAAATCCACCAACTGTTCCCATTGCAGGCCCCATACTTCGATCTATGTAAAAATAAGTTCCGCCTGCCTTTGGCATGGCTGTGGCAAGCTCTGCTTTAGAAAGCATAGCAGGAATAACCAAAAGACTTGCAACGAAATATGCAACAATTACAGCCGGACCCGTTTTCGCATATGCCAACCCAGGCAAGATAAATAATCCAGAGCTAATCATTGCTCCTGATGCTATACAAAACAGATCAAATAGTCCAAGGTCTTTTTTAAGTCCCTCTTTTTTTTCCTTGTTTTTTCTTAAGATATTCATTATAATAGCATTCTTTAGTCGATATTTAAATTTTCTATTTGATGTTGCTCTAGAAACTCTTTCCAAAACTTTGTTAATTGATTAATCTATTCTCTGCTGATATATTATTTAATTATTAAAAGTTTTTATTAAATTTCTTTTTCCTTTCCCTCAGCAATTTTAATAAAATGTTCCATACCTTCTTTCGCCCCTCTTACGAAAAGTATGTCATTTTCTTTTATGATTGTATTTTTGTCAATGTTATAAATCCATTTTTCTCCTCTTTTAATTGCTATGATCCACATTCCAGTATGGGAAGCAAGTTCAATTTCTCCAAGTTTTTTATTAACCAATATGGAATCTGGAGAGATGGTTACTTTAATTAACACCTCATCAGATTCAAGAACGCTCTCTTTTATGATTGGATGGAGCTCAATATCTCGAAGCTCAACATCTGCTATCTCTCTTGCAGCATCTGCTATTACTTCAGAACATGCTCCAAGCTGAATAATTGCAAGAGCTTCATTGACATCTAACTCACCTGCAATGGCATCTCTTATTGCCAGTTTTTGAAGCTCATCATTTAAAACATCTACAAAGTTTTCTAAGTTATATACTTCCTGTGCCAAATCTTTGTTATCATAAATTATCGAAGAATAAGCCAAATCTACCATAATTTCTGCCTTTTCCTTAAGCTCAAGTAACATTTCCTGGGCCTCTTTTTCGCTCATTCAAACACCTCTATTTCACCTTTCAATAATTTACGTAATTGTTCTAATCCTTCTTCTGGTCCGATACATATTATCACATCTCCCTTCCTCAATTTGACATTTCCCTTTGGACCATAAATCCATCCCTTTTTCCTTCTTATTGCAAGAATTCTCACTCCAGTTTCTGATGATATTTTAAGCTCTCCTATGCTTTTATTAACTGCAGAAGATTTTTCATCAACACTCATCTTTCTTATTATTTCATCTGATTCCTTTATGAGATTCGGCAAAATTGGGTGGCTAAGCTTATATGAAAGAATCTTTACTATGTCGCCTGCAGCATTTGAAATTGTTTCAGCAGCCTCCGCAATCTGCAGAATTCCTGCCATTTTCTCTGCATCTTCTTTTGTGCGGGCTGCAAGCATTGCCATAATGCGTATCTGATAGTTTAGTTTATCCATCCTTACTTCAAGATACTTTACTTCTTCAGCAATTTCCATGTTATTAAAAAGGATTGCAGAGTAAGCTAAGTCTACTATAAGCTCACATATATTTTTCATTTCGCTTAAAAGCTCTTTTATACTTGTTGGTTCATATTCTACTTCTTCAAATTCAGCTTCCTTCCACCGAGGAACTTTTTTCATTCTGCATTTATATGCATATGTGTATTTAAATATATTTCTCAAGAGGCAGTTGCAATCAATGAATAAAAGAGAAAGATGAACTAACATTAAGCCAACTCTTTTTCGTTTTAAAAAGAAGGTATCGTTTCTGCTCCATCATGTGTAGTTAAGAATGTCACGACATTTCAATCTCGCCTATCATTTAAATTTAGACAACTTTTTAAAAGAGCGTTTATTTCATTTTATGCTCTTAATAATTGCTATAGTGATACTTTTTGTTCTGCTAATTTTTCTGCTATACATGGTGGCGGTATATAATAAATTTAAAAGATTGAAAAATGCCGCAGATGCAACACTTGGTCAGATAAAAGTTTCTTTGAAGAAAAGGCTTGACATGCTCTCCGAATTAGTTGATAGCGTTAAAAGTTATGCTAAATTTGAAAAAGAAACTTTGCAGAAAATAACGGAAATGAGAAGCAGTGTCATGAAAGGAGGCGCAGGAGAAATAAAAGAGATTGATAGGGAAACGAGAAGAATACTTGGAGACATTCGTGTGGCAGTGGAAAATTATCCAGAGTTAAAGACTTCAGAAACAGTTAAAAGGCTAATGGACGCCATAACAGGCATAGAAGATGAAATTTCAAGACATCGCTACACATACAACAACATTGTACAGGAATATAACACAATGACTGATGTTGTTCCATCAAGCATGATAGCATCAATGTTTTCGTTTGACAAAATGGATTATCTTGAATTTGAAGAACTTGGCAAACCATCTATAGGGTGGGAGGTTTGAAGGAAGGCTGGCTATTGGCATTGCTATCAGCTATAACTATTTTAGTAGCAATAGGTGGCTATTTCTTCATTGAGCTCTATAAATATAGTGGTTCGCTTTATGTGAAAAACTACAACGTATATTTCTCACCAGATGGAAATTTAACAGAAGATTATGAGTATGTTGTAAATGGAGATTATAGATACCTATATAGAACATGGAATGTTCCTTTACTTTACAATCAGGATTTCAACGAACCTTACATAAAACTCCTGGAAATCAATGGACCATATATTCCATATGTAAAAGATTATTATGGAAAGGTATATGCTTCTGACTATCAATCAACAATAAGAAGTGAGGCATATAGAAATGAGGTTGGATGTTTTAATCCAGATGGATATGAAAAAGGGACATACAGTATAGAATATAACTACATTATATATCCTCCTGTAAAGCATGACGATGAATTTTATCACATCAATTTAAAACTCGCAGATGAACATGTTCCATATAGAAGCGTAGCTATTCTTATAGATAACTCATCTGGTAACATTGTCAAGCTGTATTCTCACCCTCCTCTCCCTATTAAAAAGCAGGAAGACAGATATATGATAGAGGGAAAAAGTCAGAGAAATGGCATCATTGAGTTGGAGATGGTTCTCGATTCTGCAAATCCAAAATTTGCCTATTACGAAGATGAAATTATGAAGAACGTCATCGATACTAACAATGCCTATTATTTTAAATATAAAATAGCCTCCATTTCAGCTAATGCATTGAAGATGACTGTTTTTCTTTTTCCACTGGTAATGTTAATAATCTATTACATCTGTGGAAGGGAGAGGAAATTTGTTGTACCCAAGCATTTGAGTTTTATTCCAAAGAAAAGGAAGCCATGGCTTGTTAATTTGGTTTTTAAAAGAGATGCAATGGATTTTGACATGGATGGCTTTTATGCCACACTGCTTGACTTACAAAGGAGAGGGTTTATAGAGATAGAAAATGAGAAAAAAGAAATTAAAATAAAAATCATAAAAGATGATGGTTTAGATAAATATGAAAGAAAAGTAATACATTTTCTAAAGAAATATTCTTTAAATGATGTATTTTCTACGAAGATAATTGAGGAAAAAATAGAGGCAAACAGAGGAAATGAATATGCTCTATCAAAAATAAGAGAAGATTTTCAGAAAATTTCTAGAGTTAGAGATGGTAGCGATTTTATAGTAAATGGAAGGAAAACTATGCTAAAGTTTTTTGGCTTTTCGCTCCTCATTTTCTTCATTTTTGCCATTTTTTATGCATTTGCTAATGAAATATATCCTGTGTTGCTTGATGCTTTTTTATATTCTCTTCTGCTATCAACACAATTTCTCCTAACTGTATTTGCTCCATCAACACTCTTTGGCAAATGGAAAAAGGAATATTATAAAGAAAAAATGGAATGGGATGCTTTCAAAAATTTTTTGCTCGACATGGCTCATCTTGAGAAATATAAGGCAGAAGATATCTCCATCTGGAAAGAATGGCTAATTTATGCAACAGCTCTTGGCATAGGGAAAAAAATCTTGAAACAATTCAAAAAATTAAACATAAATATTCCTGAAGCAGATGCACTCCCTTACATCTATATTGCATTTGCCAGCACTCAGCACACTCTTTCCGTTACATATTCTTCAAGTGTAAGCAGTAGTGGAGGAGGCTTTGGGGCAGGAGGAGGATTTGGGGGAGGAGGCGCAGGCGGAAGATGATTGTACACTAGAGATTACACAATAGAACTGCACTAGAGATTACACAATAGAACTGCACAATTCTACAACATATGTTTCACTGCTATATTGCGAATCACAAAACTTTTTTCAATTTTTCTAGGGAAGAAAAATATAGAAGTTCATCGCTTATTGCATATACTTCCATTTCATCATCAGCGATTTTTTTGAGCAAAGGTGATAGATATTGTTCTGGAGAGGAAACATCTGTGCCAGTGGCAAGCGGACTTAAAGCAGGAAGTACAATGAGCTTTTCACTATACAAAAAGCATGGTAACTTGACAAATGCTCCAACTTTATCTCTTAGATGCAAAGAAGGATGCTCGTGCCCTATAATCACTTTTTCTCCTTCCACTTCCTTATGTCCATGAGCAATCTTTATTTTATTGTATTCAAATTCATCCAGAAGAGGAACATCAAATTTTTTTGCAATTGTTTTAAGAAAGTTATCATGATTTCCTCTAATTAGCAAAACCTTTGTTTTTTTAGTCAAAAAATCAAGAATTTCTGTCACTTCATACCATTCTTGCCATAAATTCTTCCCAAATTCATGTTTAAAATCCCCATTTATTATAAGAAGCGAGGGCTCATATTTTTCAATTATATTGTTTAGCCTCTTCTTAAGTATCTCTTTCTGGTATTTTGGAATCATTGCTCCTTCTCTTCTAAGCACTCCTTCATATCCAATATGTAAGTCAGCAACAATTGCAATGTCATCAATAATTACAGCATATAAATCGGTAAGAAGCAATTCTCCTTTTCTTATTTCATGCATTTTATCATTTCCATAACTTCTTTATGCATTTCCTTTATCATTTCCTTTCTATCTTCCATAAGAACAACATCTGTTGCGCCAATAGCGACGATATGAAATGAGAAAGGAGATGGCAGGATGGTATGTTTTACTCTCACCTTAACCTTCCCTTTTTCGATATCCCGCACAAATTTTATTGCATTTTCAATATCCATTGTGTCTTCCAGAATCTCTCTGTATGTTTCTTTAAGGGCAGGGAAATTTTTGTCAATATCATTAACCACCTTAAAAAGAATGGAAGCATTCCTCTGCTGCCTTGAAATACTCATTTCATGCCCGAGATAATTTTTTAAAATGAGTAAACTTCTGGTGGCGACGTGACGGAATCTTCTTTTAAGCATTTCAGTATCTTTCAGAGCATTTTTTAGATATCCTTTCATATTCTTTGTGGAGAAAAGAGCTATCAGTTCTTCATCTTCTATGTCTTCCTTCCATGATGGATATATTATTGCAAACCCATTATCTGTGATTGCTATTCTCACATTCAGCCTATGTTTTTTTGTGATTCTGTGAGCAAATACACGTGATAAAGCTTCGTTAGCTCTCCTTCCTATTAAGGTGTGGAAAACGAGATATCTCATTCCATCTTTTTCAAATTTTTCTACAAAAATCTCTTTATCAGTTGGAACAAAGAAATGCATTTGTTCTCTGAAATAGCCTTCAATAGCCTTCGCAGTTTTTTCATCAATATCATATTCCTTCATTAGATAGGCAACAACACTCCTCTTCCCTATTTTTTCCTTCACTTTTCTTCTAAATTTACTTATCTCCATTGCCAAGTCAAAGCTTAAAGGAAGCTGTTCAGAAAACCAGGAGGGAATGGTGGGGGATGCATCTGGACGAGGGACAACAAAAATCCTCATCTCCCCAGATTTCACATACTCATATGTATTTCCTGCCAGAACAAAAATATCTCCTTTCTTTAATCTTTCCGCAAATGGCTCCTCAACTTTGCCAACATAATGGCGATCAATTGTATAAACTTTTATTGCTACCTCATCAGGAATGGTACCTGTATTTAGATAATATATTGGGCGCGCCATTTTGCCCCGTCGCCCAAACATTTCATCAGATTCATCGAACCATATTTTTCCATATACTTTCCTATCTTCAAGTTCTTCATATTCTCCAGCGAGGTAATGAAGGAGTTTCATCAAATCTCTTTTTGGCAGATTTTTATAGGGGTAGGCTTTCCTTATTACTTTTAGAGCTTCATCAACTTTCCATTTCTTTTCTATTGCCATTCCTACAATATGCTGGGCAAGCACATCTAAGGCATTGTGTGGAATATTAACTCTATCAAGCCTTCCTTCTCTTGCTTCCTTAGCCAGCACAACACATTCTACGAGATCATCTCTGTCAAGCACAACTATTCTTCCCTTCGATACTTCATGCAAGAAGTGACCACTTCTTCCTATTCTTTGTAATGCTCTTGTAACGCTTTTTGGTGAGCCAAGAAGAATGACTAAATCAATGTAGCCAATGTCAATACCAAGCTCTAAGCTTGTGGAAGAAACGACGCATTTTAGCTCGCCTTTTTTTAATCTTTCCTCGACACTTAGCCTTACATCTCTTGAAAGTGAGCCATGATGAGCTTCTATTTTCCTTTCCAGTTCTTTGAATCTACTCTTTAAATGAAAAACAACTCTTTCTGTTGCACTTCTTGTATTTGTAAATATAAGCGTTGTCCTATGCTTCTTAATTAATTCATAAAGCAGTTTGTATAGCTCTTCAGATAAAACCTTTGCTGGAGTGTAAATTAAATCATCGACTGGCGAAATCACTTTTAAGTCCATTTTTTTCAAAAAACTTACATCTACGATTAGGCAATCTCTACCATTTCCTACCAAAAACTTTGCAATCTCTTTCATAGGATGAATTGTCGCAGATAAGCCAATGCGAATTGGCTCCTTTTCCATATTATAAACGAGCCTTTCTAAGGAAAGGGAGAGATGGCTTCCTCTTTTATTATCTGCAAGAGCATGAACTTCATCTATGATTATCCATCTGATTTCTCTAAGCTTTTTAGAAAAACGAGGGGCATTCAAAATTATTGCCAAACTTTCAGGAGTCGTTATAAGGATATGAGGAGCTTTTCTCATTTGCTTCTGCCTTTCCTTTGCCGATGTATCGCCAGTCCTTACTGCTATTCTAATTTCTCCTTCTATGTCATATTCCTCATAAATTTCCTTTAATGGTTCCTTTAAATTTCTTTCAATGTCATTATTCAATGCCTTCAGAGGAGAAACATAGAGCACATATATTTTATCTTCAAGCTCTCCTTTTTTTGCAAGCAGAAGAAGCTCATTTATTGCTGAAAGAAATGCAGAGAGTGTTTTTCCAGAGCCAGTGGGAGATGAAATAAGTATATTTTTTCCATCATGAATTTCCTTAACTGCATACCTTTGTGGCGGAGTAAACGTGCCAAACTTCTTTTTAAACCATTCTCTAATCTCAGGAACTAAAATGCTGTAAATTTCTTCGTCGCTATATTCATTTGTTGCAAACTTTATCACTATTATTTAAAAGCATGTTGTTAAAAAATTTTCCTGATACACGTACTTTGCAAAATAGTAATTCATTTTCTTCTTTTTCGATGTCTTCTATGTATTTGTCTTTTTCTGAATCTTGCAATGAAAGACCAAGCATATTTTATTAGGAGAAGGGTTATAAGTATTATATATATAAGTGCAAAAACAAAGCTAGTTAACTCGGATAAATTCAGAAGGAAAATATTGTGAGAGTAAAAAATCAATCTTTTAATATAAACTGGGAAAAAATATAATAGAAAGTAGATGGTTAAAAAAACGGAATAAACATAGAAAATAGGATATATTGTAAAAATTATCGCCTGTTTTTTTAGCAAATTTTTTTTGGGAGTTCTCTTAAAAATAGATTTAAGATATCTAAAAACTTCTCTTTTTAAATTGTTAACCATGGCATAATCAGTTAGGGCATAATATCCATCAGATTCGAAAATAGGGATTAGTGAATTAAGCCCAAATAGATATAGCAATCCTGAAAAATTAAGTAATTCTTTGCTTTTGAAAAATATTGCCATCCCAAGAAAAAACAAACCAGCGAGAAAATTGATAGCCGGTCCAGCTAAAGACACCTTTATTCTATCCTTTCTTTTTAGCAAAAGAGTGTTAGATGTGTCGGTATAAAAAAAGGGAACAATTTTGTATATTCCGATTCCAAATCCTTTTATTCTTGCACCTAACTTCTCAGAAACCACTGCATGAGCAAATTCATGAAGTACTAGTATAGGGAATGTTAGCATGATTATGACATAATTCATTGAAAGGAGAGATAGAAATATATTGATCTTGTTTTTTATAAGATAAGAAATAAAAATAATCCAGGGTATTAAATAAGATATAATCAGATATTTTTCGTTAGCTAAAAAACATAGAGGTTTAAAAATTTTGAGAAGCTTTCTACCTTTAAAAGCCCGCCATTTAACAATCGGTCTAATTCTGTATATAGATGTTTTTTTACTTGAATATGCACTATATATTGTGGTGTCACTCTGAATTTCTATAAGTTTTTTAGATTTTAACATCATCAGTGTACTTGCAACACTTGATTTTTTAACATTAGTGTAGTTATGTTTAGCTAATTCATTTATTATACCCTCAATATTTTTTACTCTGTCACAAATGTCCCAAACTATTTTTGCTTCTGGAGAAAGATAAATATAACGCCCACCAACTTTTATAACATATCCATCTTCTATTTTTGAAATAGTTTCTACACTCCTTTTTTTAATTTTTAACTCATTCATAGACTCGCAGTGATATTAAACAAGAAGCATTTAAATATTATTAAGGTTGTTTATCTGTAACTTCTTTATCTGTAACTTCCCAGAAA
>CAZNGK010000015.1:0-3035 GCA_964572575.1 uncultured Thermoplasmatales archaeon
CCATAAGCAATGCTTCAGGTATGCCAATATTCGTATTTACAGAAAACAAAAGTATATCCATAGGGGTAAATCCTCCAGTGGCAAACTTCAGCTATTTACCAGAGAATCCAACTACGCAAGATATCATTACATTCAATGCTTCATCAAGTTATGATGAAGATGGATACATTACGCTATATGAGTGGGACTGGAATAATGATGGCTTATATGATGAATCTGTGAATACAGCGATAATAAATCATTCATGGAGTGATAATGGAAATTATAGTGTAACGTTGCGCGTTACAGATGATGACGGAGCAATTGCAATAATAACCAAAACAATAGAAATTTTTAATGTTCCTCCTGTAGCGAATTTCAGCTATATTCCAACATCACCAAAAGTTAATGAAACTGTTCAATTTACAGATTCATCATATGATGTTGATGGCGTGATAGTGAACTGGACATGGAATTTTGGTGATGGAAATATAAGTTATGAGGAAAATCCATTACATGCATATGCAAAGGAAGGAGTGTATACTGTGACTCTGACAGTGAGAGATGATGATGGTGCTGTTGCAACTATTGAAAAAGAAATAGCTGTGATAGCAGAAAATCATCCTCCCTCTCAGCCATCTTCACCATCTCCAATTAATGGAAGTAGCGATATAGCTATTGATGTCACTCTTTCATGGTATTGCCATGATCCAGATGGAGATGCTTTGACATATGATGTTTATTTTGGCACATCTTTGCCATTGACAAAAAAAGCGAGTAATATCACAACTACTTCATACAGCCTCAGTGATCTTCAATATTCAACAACTTATTATTGGTGCATTGTCGCATGGGATGAACATGGAGCAAAAACAATAGGTCCAATATGGCATTTCACAACAAAAAATAAGCCAAATGCCCCTCCAACATGCTCATTGCAGGCTTCGCCATCTTCAGGATATGTTCCGCTTACTGTCACTTTTTCAATAAATGCAAATGATGAGGATGGCTACATCGCCTCTTGGGAACTGGATGTGGATAATGATGGGGTAATAGAGTATTCGGGTGTAACAACACCTGCTACAAAACAATATACATATAGCAATATTGGCACATATACGGCAAAACTAACAGTTACAGATAATAAAGGAGCAGTTGCATATGCCACTGCTCACATTACAGTTTTAAATCCTTATCAGCCTCCACCGCCAAACAATCCTCCAAATGTTGAGATAACATCACCATTAAATGGAAGTGTTGTTTCTGGCATTATTACAATTCAAGGAAAGGCATGGGATGAGGATGGAAATTCAACGATACAGAAAGTAGAAATAAGAATAGATGGCAACTGGATTACTGCAAGTGGATTAGAGAATTGGAGCTATAATTTAGATACAACAAAGCTCAGCAATGGGGAACATAAAATAGAAGCTCGTTGCTATGATGGCATGGCGTATAGCAACATTGTTTCAATAACTGTTACTGTAAACAATGTTGTGAATCATCCTCCAAATATTGAGATTATAGAACCAGCAAATGGAAGCACTGTTAAAGGAAGCATTTTCATTAAAGGAAAGGCATGGGATGAGGATGGAAATTCAACGATACAGAAAGTAGAAATAAGAATAGATGGCAACTGGATTACTGCAAGTGGATTAGAGAATTGGAGCTATAATTTAGATACAACAAAGCTCAGCAATGGGGAACATAAAATAGAAGCTCGTTGCTATGATGGCATGGCGTATAGCAACATTGTTTCAATAACTGTTACTGTAAAGAATGAGAAACCAATACCAATTTTGCCAATTATCATTATTGTAGGCGTTGGCATCACTGCCTTAATCATCTTCCTGTTAAGGAAAAAATTTCGTAAAGTTATTTAAGAAGGAGGTATTGCATATATGATGGATAATAAAGGACAAGTGGGCGTTGTCGTTGCCATTCTGGTAGTTGTACTTATAGTTGCTGTTTTAGTTATTATCCAGACTTATTATGTTCCTCAGTGGATGAAGGAAAGGGAAGCAGAACATATGGATGTTGTTGCCAATCAGTTTGCAGGACTTAAATATTCTCTTGATTTGCAAACAATGGAACAGAGCTCGTCCCCTCTCACCAATTCAATTACTCTTGGGAGTAAGGAGTTGCCTTATTTTGTCACGGCAAGAGCATTTGGTTCATTACAGATTGTAAATTATAGCCAGAGTAATTTTACAGTTCGTGTTTCTGGAGAGGGCATGAGGGCACAACCTCAAGCACATTATATAAGCACTGGAAATGTATCCTATATTCTGTCTATCAACACTTTTGATTTATGTATTCAGAATGCGCAAGCAGGCGATTATTATAACGTATCTTTTTACTCTGCAGAAATATCAGCGAGAGTGGCGGAATTTATTAATGAAAGCTTTTGTCAGGTTATTTTAACTGTAATAAATGAAAGTGAAGTGATATACAATCAGAGTGTTGTCGTGGGAATAGCAACGGGAGGAAGTTATTGCATCAATTTACTAAATGATGACTATAAAATTTCAACAAAGATATTGCCATATGTTCCAACTCCTTTCAATATGTCTTTCAATAGTTCCACTCATGGTCAATTTATTTTAGAATGCACAGAATATGTTGAAGAAACAATATATATTTCCAATTCTTTTGGCATAATAAAATATGAATCAGATAATGTGTATTTTGTTGATCAGAATTACATCTATGAGGGAGGGGCTGTAATACTTAGTCAGCGTATGGGAAGCACAATGCTATTTCCTCCTTTTATAGAAATAGTAAATGCAACCAGAAGAATAAACATTACACTAATTGATGTAATTGGAGTGGCAGGAAAAACAGGAGCAACTGGTTATGGAACATATTCCATAAGAACAAATTTCTCCCAGATAACGTCCCACAGATTGCTAATGGAGAATTTAACGCTTTACATTTTTAGCGATTATTATTCTGCATGGGAGAATTATTTAGAAAATAGGCTGAATGAGAGTGGTATAACTTATCAGCTGACAGAAGGTGATGGTTATATTTCCATAACTTTCTCAAATGTAGAA
>CAZNGK010000015.1:3135-11244 GCA_964572575.1 uncultured Thermoplasmatales archaeon
TTTACTTCTTGGGCTTCAAAAACCATTGACTCCTCTTCCAATGAGGCAAGCTTTTCTATGAGTTTTTCTTTCTTTTTACCAATTAAAGCATATTCAAGCACTTCTTTGAGTGTAGAAACAGGTATAATTTCAACCATATCCTTATATTCTTCTTCAATTAACACGTCCTGCATATTTGCCTTTGGAATTATCACTTTCTTAATTCCTGCCTTTGCAGCTGCTTCTATTTTTGCAGTTATTCCCCCAACTGGCAGAACTGTTCCATGTATGCTTAAAGAGCCTGTCATTGCCACTTCTTGACTAACTGGGACCCTTTCCATTGCAGAAATAACTGCTGTTGCTACAGATATGGAGGCGCTGTCTCCTTCAACACCTTCATATGTTCCAATAAATTGAATGTGTATGTCCTTGCGAGAAATATCCTCTCCTATATACTTCTTTATAATAGCTGATACATTTTGCACTGCTTCCCTTGCTATCCTTCCAAGTTTTCCTGTTGCAACAACTTTTCCCTCTGCTCTCGAGCCTGCAGGCGTTACCTCTGCAACTATTGGCAAAATTAAGCCAGAATATTCACTTAATGATGGATCTGCGCTCATTACAGCAAGTCCATTTACAGTACCTACTTTTGCCCCCTCAGTTTCAAAATATTTGTAAGCCTTCTTCCTTTCTATGTATTTATCTGCAACTTGTTGCTCCAAGCTCCGTGCAATTTCCTTTGCTTTCAGTACATGTTCTGCAGTGACAACCTGTCTGCCTTCATTCTTTGCAATATCTCCCGCAACTCTTATTAGCCCACCAAGCTCGCGAAGACGTAGGGAGAGTTTACCTTTCTGCCCGGCTCTGCGTTGCGCCTCTCTTATAATCTCTGCAACCGCCTTTTTATCAAAATGAGGAATCTTCCCATCCTTTGCCACTTCTTGAGCAACAAATCTTATCAGCTTCTGTCTGTTTTCTTCGTTATCATCCATAACATTATTCATGTAAACTTCATAACCATAACCTCTTATTCTGCTCCTTAATGCAGGATGCATTCCGGCAACAGCGTCTAAGTTGCCAGCACAGACTAAAATGAAATCGCATGGAACTGGCTCTGTTTTAACCATTGCCCCTGCACTTCTCTCTGATTGGCCAGTGATTGAAAACTTCTTTTCCTGTATCGCTGTCAGCAAATGCTGTTGGGAAGGCAAGCTTAATGTATTGATTTCATCAATATACAACACACCTTTATGGGCGCGATGTATTGCCCCAGCCTCAACTCTTAAATGGGGCGGCGTCTCAAGCCCACCAGCCTGAAAGGGGTCATGGCGAACATCTCCAAGCAGGGCGCCAGAATGGGCGGCGGTAGCATCCACGAAAGGAGGAGCATCATTTTTATCATGAGAGACAAGCAGTTTTGGAATATTTGCTTCCTCTCTTCTTTGCAGTATGCTTCCTCTTCCAGCAATTAAGTAAATCATTGCAGCTGCTATAAGCCCAAATAAGGCGAGTGTGATATCATAAAATATTGCCCCAATTACTGAAATCATTATAATTAAGGCTACAATTGTAGTCACTGCCTGAGCCTGTTGCTGTTCTCTTCTCCTTGCTTCCACTTTCATTTTTTCTACAATTTCCTTCCCTTTTTCTGCAGGAACAACTCTTATGCGGGGAGTATTTGGGTCATCAGGATTTGGATATACCAAAATATCTTCAAGTTCTTCTTTTGGTAAAAATTCTGTCATTGCTCTTGCAAGCATTGACTTGCCAGTCCCTGGCTCACCAATAAGCATTACATGCCTCTTTTGTTTAGCTGCCTGCCTAACTACTTCTACAGCATGTTCCTGCCCGATAACCTGATCTATTAACAGCTTTGGAATTTCAATTTCTGCCGTCGTCTTAAAATCCTGCTTTTCAATCCATTCGTCAATGCTTGACAAGCCCACCTTTAATAAGGGCGAAGTTTTATATAAATATTATTAAAGGCTGTTTATAGGAGGAAATGGAAGGTTTTATCATTTACTAGAAAATGGGTGACGATGAAGAATGAAAAAGAAAGAACGAAAGGACTGCAACTATGATAGTTTTATTTCTCTAAACGGTTTTCATACAAGCTTATTTTCTCATTTCTCTTGGCATAACGTTTTTAAAGACTCGAATGTATGTTATATAGATGCAGATAAAAATTGAGGAAGTTTATTACAGTTCTAAAGATGATTACGAGAATAAAAACCCCGAAGAATATTTGTTATATGAGATAGTGAACGAGAGAGAATATAAAAGAGTGAGATACCATGAATAACAGAATAAAAAAATACAAACAGTCAAAACTATGGATCGAAGAATCCGAAAATGTCAAAGAAGAGTTATTCACTGCGAATGAATCACTCAATAGAGTTCCTATACTCTTTAGAAACACAATTCCTGAAATACCATCAACTACATATGGCACTTTTGCCATTTATAAATATCCTGCAAAATTTATTCCTCAAGTTATCGCTTATGTGTTAAAAGAATATGCTAGGCCTGGCATGAAAATATTTGACCCGTTTGCGGGCTATGGATCTGTTGGGATAGTATCAAGGATTTATGGATATGACTATGAATTATGGGATTTAAATCCAATAATAAATGTAATCCATGACACTGCTACCATGAAGCCACCTAAAGTAAATATCATGGAATTAATGAAAAATCTTAAAAATTCACAGAAAGAATTTATTCCCAAATGGTCTAATTTAAATTATTGGTTCCCAGAAGAATTTATTTCTGTTCTTTCAAAAGCCTGGGGTTTTGTCCATTCATTACCTGATGAACTTAAATTTGTTCTTTTAATACCCCTAATCAATGTAACAAAGTATTTCTCTTACGGTGACGAGAAAGTTCATAAATTATATAGGTCAAAGTACTCCAGAAGAAAGATAGAAGAACTCTTGAAAAAGAATTGGAAATATAAGTTCTATAGTATGCTCGAAAAAGAGATTCGTATTTTACTTAAGAAGATTTGGGAATACAATCGTCTTAGACCCAAACAAGTTGAATATAAAATAAAATCAGGAATAGACACCTTAAACACAAAATTAGATGATGATGTTAACGTTCTTATTACATCCCCACCATATTTACAAGCTCAAGAGTATATAAGATCAACTAAATTGGAATTATTTTGGTTAGGTTATGATGAGTCCTATATAAGAAATCTAAGCAAAAAAGAGATACCATACAGGCCTGTGAATAAAATAAAAGTTTATTCTGAAAAGTATCACGAATTCAGAAACAGAATAAAAGAGGAGCATCTTAGGATAATCTATGATAGATATTTTCACGCTATTTTAAGTTCTTTTTCTACATTAGGGGAACACGTTACTGATTACATGTGCATTTTTGTTGGGCCAGCAAAAATAAGAACAATATCGATACCTATAGATGATATAATAATTGAACATCTACAAGAATTTGATTGGGAACATGAGGTTACATTTATTGACACAATAGTCTCTCGAGTAATGTTTGAGTCAGAGATTAACCCAGCATCTGGTAAAAAAGATAGTAGAATAAAGACAGAACATTTAGTAGTTTTAAAAAAGAGGTGAAAAATGAATAGGATTTTGAAAGGTGATTTGAACAGTCCAAGCAAGTTTAAAGAAAAATTTCAGACCTATATCGAAGATATCAGATATTCAATCTTAAAACGGTATGATATAGACTTTGATTTTGAGGAAATCGGAGATTTGTTGCTTTCTGTATGCAGAAGTAATGATATCAATGTAATTCAACATCAAGAAAACAAGATGTTTTTAGATGAAGATAAAGTTTGGGAGTGGATAAATAGGAAATTGATACCAAATACAGTAATTGTAGATTTGGGTGATAAAGATATTGTAAGATTACTAATTTTCTGTCTTGAAATTACCTATCGAATGTTTGGTGGAGGTACGAGAGCTACGGTAACCCAGAAAGGATTTAGACAAAGAAGAAGAACTTTTGAGTCAATTCTTGTGGATCAGTTTGTAGGCAAATTAGGAGAAATTTTTGTAAAGAAATTTCTTGAGGATAATTTTTCTGTAAATGTTGAATTAGATTGGGAAATATCTACACAAATCGAAAAATATAGAAACGATATTTTAAATGCAAGTAAAAATATCAGTATAAAATCTTCACCAACATTAGCAGGTATCTGGGCTGAGGCTGACATAGGTTATGATTACGGCATTATGGTCAAATGCTCTGTTCCTCAGCAACCAATTTTGCAGTTTTTCATCGAAGTATGTGGATTCTCAAGATTATTGGACTTTGCAGAGGAAAAAATACCATCTAATGATGACCTTTTTAAAAATTATCTCATAGAAATTAGGAAAAGAATCAGAGAGTATAAATGTGGAGAAATACAAACTTCCTTAAAGGGATTTATTTGCGGGTATTTTAAAACATCAGAATATAATCTCGTTAAGGAGGGTATCACTTTACCTTATTTAGGTATAATTCGGGAAGAAAGACACTTAGTTCCTATTAATGAGCTTAAATGGAATAAAAATGAATGGAAGGAATTTTTAATAGATGTTGGGCTTTTATAAGGGGTTTTTATTGTAATAAATTGATTTATCCATGAATTATCTGTCATTTCATATAACAGCCTTTGCAAGCTTCATCGCCTTTGCCCTCCTACGCTCCATTACTTTTATAAATTCTGCCTGTATTGAAAGTTGAGAAAATGACTGAACTTGAGGACTTGCCAGGAGTGGGGCCTGCTATAGCAAAAAAGCTGGAAGAAGCTGGTTATACAGATTTAATGGCAATTGCAGTTGCTTCTCCTTCAGAACTCGCAGAGGTAGCTGACATTGGAGAAGGAACTGCTTCAAAAATTATTCAGGCAGCTCGTGAAAAAGCAGATGTTGGAGGATTTGAAACTGGTGATGTGTTGCTGGAAAGGCTAAAAGAAAGGCAACACCTTACCACTGGTTCAAAAACTCTGGACGAGCTCCTTGGCGGTGGATTTGAAACCCAGGCAATAACCGAACTTTTTGGTGAATTTGGCTCAGGAAAAACACAAATTGCTCATCAGTTGTGCATTAATGTTCAGTTAAGTGAGGATGAAGGAGGCTTAGATGGAGAGGCAATTTTCATTGATACAGAAAATACATTCCGCCCAGAGAGAATTCTGCAGATGGCAGAAGGCGTTGGCATTGATGGAAAAGAAGCATTGAAAAAAATACATGTTGCAAGTGCTTTCAATTCAAATCATCAAATGATGCTGGTTGAAAAAGCTGGAGAAATAGCAAAGGAATATCCTATAAAGCTTTTAGTCGTCGACTCCTTAACTGGGCATTTCAGAGCAGAATATGTTGGAAGAGGTGCTTTGGCAGAAAGGCAGCAGAAGCTGAACAAGCATATGCATGCATTGCTTAAGTTCGCACGTGTTCATAATGCAGTAATATGCGTCACTAACCAAGTAGCTGCCCGCCCCGACGTCTTCTTTGGCGACCCCACGCAACCAATAGGAGGACATATTGTTGGCCACACTGCCATGTTCCGCCTTTATTTGCGAAAATCAAAAGGAGGGAGAAGGATTGCACGCCTCATTGACTCGCCTCATCTCCCAGAAGGAGAGGCAGTTTTCATTGTCAAGGAAGAGGGAATAAGAGACGCATGAAAAGAATTGAACTTTCTCACGGCGCAGGCGGAGAAGAAATGGGTAGGCTGATCAGAAAGCATATTCTTTCCCACTTTGATAGAGGAAATGCAGAGGTTGCTTTAGATGCTTTAGATGATTCAGCAGTTGTAAATGATGTTGTTTTCACAACAGATAGCCATACTGTTCAACCAATTTTTTTCCCAGGTGGCGACATAGGCAGGCTTGCAGTTGCAGGAACAGTCAACGATATAGCTTCCTTAGGAGCAAAGCCCGTTGCAATGGCATTGGCAATGGTAATAGAGGAAGGAATGGAAATGGATTATTTTGAAAAAATTCTCGAAAGTGTGGCAGAAACTGCTAAAGAAGCAGGAGTGGAAATTGTAACAGGAGATACGAAGGTTGTTGAAAAAGGGAGTATGAAAGACATGGTTGTCACCACCTCTGCCATTGGCACTTCAACGCCTTTACTTGAAAAAAATCACGAAATGGTGAAAAGATGCAAATGGCTTCTCGATTCATCACTAAAGGCAGGGGATAAAATAATTCTAACTGGAACAATTGCTGACCATGGTATAGCAATAATTTCAAAAAGAGAAGGATATGGATTTGAGGGAGAAGTTGAATCTGACGTTGCCCCTCTTTATGGGCTTATGGAGAAAGCATTGCAGGTAGGAGGCATTGCATCAGCAAAAGATGCAACACGAGGAGGAATAGCAAATGCATTGAATGAAATGGCTGAAAAGTCGGGCATAGGCATAATAATTGAAGAAGAAAAGATTCCGATAAGGGAGGCGACGCTGGCAGCATGTGAAATGCTTGGATTAGACCCTCTTGCTGTAGGGAATGAAGGAAAAATGATATTGGGTGTTATAAAAGAGAAGGCAGAAGAAGTGCTTGAAGCAATAAGGGGTCATAAATACGGAAGAGAAGCAGAAATTATAGGGGAAGTTGTGGAAGGAAAGCATGTAATTTTAAAAACAAAAGTTGGGGGAAAAAGAATTGTGGAAACGCCAACTGGAGAATTAATTCCGAGGATATGCTAAAGTTTCTAAAGTTTCATAACATCTCATTCAACATCTCTTTCCTTTTTTCTTCATCCTGATACTTTTCTGGATTGTTTAAGTAGTCTTTTATTATTTCATATTCATTGCTCATTTCATCTTTTATCCATTCCATTGCTTCTTTAAATTTTATTAGAGAATGGAGTTTTATTCCATATTTCTCTGCTATCTCTTCTGCTCCCTGCTGTCTGTCTATAACAACTGCAACATGTTTGCATTTTATGCTACAATTCTTCTTTTCTGCTTCAATTTCAAGCTGTCTTATTGCCATAAGCTTACTATCGAATTTTGTTACAATGTCATCTATGGCAACGAATTCATCTCCCTCTTTTATTTCTCCTTCCACCAATGAATGCTCACCGTACTGGCTTGCATATTTTTCAAGTTCATCAATTTTCTTCACTCCTGAAATTTTTCTGGTATAACAGAGAGGCATTAATGTATGCAGAGATATGGCAGTTGCTATAGGAATGCCAGCCATGGCTATTCCCAGCAATTTATTTCCATAGCCTTTTATTCTTTCTCCAAGTAATCTGCCAATTTCATTGAGCAACGAAGGATAAGATGGAAGTAAGCGAAGCTGTATATAAAATGGGCTCCATATACCTGATAAAAGCTTCCATCCTTCCGGCTTTTGCTTAAGCGTTTTTATCAGTCCTCTCCTGTAAAGCTCTGCAAAAATTTCTCTTTCATTCAAATTCCATCGCCTCCCTTGCAAAATTCTTTGCAGCTTCTGTCATATCCTTACTTTTATAAATGGAAGAGCCAACTATGGCATATGCAGGGTATCCCCGCAATATGGCAAATGTTTTCCTTATTTCTCCTCCCTGTCTCCCTATGCCTGGCATACAATACTTGGGCTCATTAATTAAGCCCGTCAGAAGCAAATGATATCTCTTTATTGCCTCTTCCTTATTTCCAGGAAGAATAAAATACTCAACACCTTTCCTTACAGCAATTTCATATATTCTAGCTGGTGCAGAATCAAGCAGGAAACCACCATCTTCTGCAAGATAGCAGGCATGAGTCATTTCTCCCCCCACCATTGGAATAAGCTCTTGTTTCATAAGCTCATCTATAAAAGCTTTCTCACTTTCTGGTCCAGCTTGAGGAAAAATTATCACACCTTTTATGCCAGCTGATTTACATGCCAAAGCAAATTTCTCTGCAATATATGGAATATCAGTTCCCGCCTTCTGATGATCGTAAATGACAGGCAGAGAAAAATCGATTTCTTCCATGATTTTTTTCAATCCATATTGTAATGCAAGATTGGCTCCTATTTTATAACCCACTATGCCTTCTATACCATAAGTTTTCTCAACGAGGTAACGGAGTTTTTCAATATTCTCAACATCACATGCAACAATTATTCCATGTTCTCTTTCAAACATGAACATAAATGCACAGTTTCATTTTATAGTTTCTGAAGCATGA
>CAZNGK010000015.1:11344-17966 GCA_964572575.1 uncultured Thermoplasmatales archaeon
TTTTTTTCTAATATTGCTTTCATTTTTGATGGCAATAAGAGTAGGAGACATGGACGAAGACAAACATAGTAGACTTCGCTTATATGAATGGTTTGATATTGAAAAAGTAAGGAAAGAAAAGGTTCTTGTGATAGGAGCAGGAGCACTCGGTAATGAAGTTTGCAAAAATTTGCTTTTGTCTGGTTATCAAAAAATAAGCATTGTAGATATGGACAAAATTGTTAAATCTAACTTGAACAGATGCATTTTCTTTACTGAAGAGGATGCTGAGGAGAAAAGATATAAAGCAGAGGTGATAGCAGAGAAAATGAAAAAGCTGGAGAAAAGTGCAGAAATAAAATTTTTCATAAAAAGAATAGAAGAGTTGCCAGAAAATTTCATTTCCTCTCATAACCTCGTTTTGGGATGCGTCGACAATGTCGCCACCCGCCTCCATATAAATGCATATTGCTACCATCATCACATCCCTTATATAGATGGTGCAACTCAAGGGCAAATTGGGAAAGTGCAGGTAGTGATACCGCCAGAAACAAGTTGTTTAGAATGTGGAATGAATTCAACTCATGCAAAAATTCTGCAGAAAAGATTTAGCTGTACTGGAAAAGACATTACTTATTTCGAGCCAAAACTTGCAGCAGATGTGAATACAACGAGCATAATAGCATCTTTTCAGGTTCAGGAAGCGTTGAAAATAACGCATGGTTTACAGAATTACATAAAAAATATTTTTTATTACGATGGAAGCAAGAATTTCTTTTCAATATTTGAATTGCCAATTAATTCACACTGTCCAAATCATGGATAAAATTTGTTATGATCTTTTGAAATTTTATGCTTTTTAAATTTTTTCAATTAATTTTTTATAGCCACATAATTGAATATATTTTACAAATCACTCATAAGCTTTATTTATTGCAATTGCATTTAAGCATATATTTTTGGGGGAGAAAAGAAATGAATGACGTATTTCAGGACTTGCTCGCAACATCTGAAACCATCTTGAAAAACAAGGAGGTATTACGCCCCTCCTATGTTCCAGATATTTTACCTCATAGAGAAAAGCAGATAGAGGAACTTGCAAAAATTTTGGTGCCTGCTTTGAGGGGGGAAACGCCATCAAATGTTTTCATATATGGAAAAACTGGAACAGGAAAGACAGCTGTTGCAAAATTTATTGGCAAACAACTACTGAAGAAAGGAAAGGAGCTAAACGTTTCAACCAATTTTGTTTACATTAACTGTGAAATTGTGGACACGCAGTACAGAGTACTGCAAAATGTTGCCAATCACTTCATAAGAGCATGGGAGGAAAGAGTTCCTTTTACAGGATGGCCAACAGATGAAGTTTACAGCAGGCTTGTAAGCTCAATAGAAAAAACGAAAGGCGTGACAGTCATTGTGCTGGACGAGGTAGATAAGCTTAAGGGCGATGAGGTGCTTTACAATTTATCACGCCTAAATTATGATTTGGATAAAGCAAGAACATCCATAATAGGCATATCCAATGACTTGAAGTTTACAGAATTTCTCGATCCAAGAGTAAAATCATCTCTCGGAGAGGAAAATCTGGTTTTCCCCCCGTACAGTGCAGACGAGTTGTGTGATATTCTTGGAGAAAGAGCAAAAATGGCATTCAAGGAAGGAACAATTGAAGAAGACATTATACGGCTTTGCGCTGCCATTGCCGCCCAGGAGCATGGCGACGCCAGAAGAGCTTTAGACTTGCTTCGTGTTTCAGCAGAAATTGCAGAAAGAAATGGGGATAAAAAGCTGACAGAACGCCATGTCAGGATGGCAGAAAATAAAATTGAGCTCGATAGAGTTACAGAAATTGTTCGCACATTGCCTGTGCAGTCAAAGCTTGTTTTAATGTCTGCAATTGTAGGAAATGAGCTATATGACAACTTAACTACAGGCGATTTGTATCACATCTATAAGGATTTGTGTAGAATAGCAGGAGTAAACATTCTGACTCAGAGGAGAGTGGCAGATTTAATTTCTGAGCTCGATATGCTTGGAATAATTACAGCGAGAGTAATTTCCAAGGGAAGATATGGAAGAACAAGAGAGATAGAGGTTTTTGCTCCGAGGAAAATAAAAGAAACATTAGAAAAGGATGAAGCAATGCCAAATTTGAAGGAATACAAACCAAGCTTACAATCTAAGCTTCTCTGATTTCCATTTCTTATAATAATTGTAAATATCCCAAGCTGTTGGAATCACTATTATTGCAAATAGAGAAATGCCAAGACATATCCATTCATCTTTTGGTGCAACAGCATTACCAATCCTTACTCCATCTGGTCCATCATATCCTCCTTCGTTACCAAAAATTATTAGCTTAATTAATCCAAACCAAGGTATTTCGCCTCTTGCCTTTCCTATAATCCATTCTGGCTTTACTGGTGTGGAAATTCCTCCATTGGATTGATCAATAACAAAATTATGGTCTCCTTTTGTTATAAATCCACTATGAGGAGGTTTATAGCCATATAAGTTAAGCTCTTCAATATTAATTGATGGCTTATTATAAATTCCATATTCTTCAACAGTATAAGTGCCGTCAGCATTTTTCTGCACCCAGCATATTGCTCGATGGATTATAGGAGTTGCATTTTCGTCTTTTTCCCCATCTTTATTTCTATCTGGCACATATATTATAACATCTCCATAATCTCCATAGGTTTTATGATTCGTGCTTGGATTTTTCAACGGTCCTCTTGTTTCAATATCATCTTTTCCTTTAATTTTTTTCACCAGAACTAAATCTCCCGGATCAATAGTTCCTATCTTCCCAAACGGAGCATCTTCATGCATCATTGAGCTAGATGTAACTACAACCATAGGAGAATCAGGAAATTGCCCTGTATAACCCCAGAGGGCAGCAAGTAAAATTCCGACTATAGAAATGGAAATGAGTACATCTCTTATGAGCAATACTGTTTTTGGGCTTAAATTCATTGCTCCCCTAATTTTCTCACCTTTATATTACTTTCCCTTAATATTTTCTCAGCCAGATCATCTGGATAATGCTCAAGATATATTAATTCTTTTATTCCTGCATTAACAAGCATTTTTGCACATACGCTACATGGAAAATGGGTGGTATAGATAACTGCACCTTTTATTGCGACACCAAAAACTGCAGCCTGTATAATTGCATTCTGTTCTGCATGCAGACCTCTGCAAAGTTCATGTCTTTCACCTCTCGGAACATTTAATTTTTCTCTTATACATCCTACCTCGCTACAATGCTTGAACCCTTTTGGGGCACCATTATATCCAGTTGAAAGAATGTGCTTGTCTTTGACAATTACAGCTCCAACATGTCTTCTTAAGCAGGTGGAACGTTTGGAAACAACCTTTGCAATTTCCATAAAATATTCATCATATGTCAGTCTTTCCATCGGTTGTAATAACTATGTCTTTTAAATTCTTGGCGAAAAATTTAAATATAAAAATGCTATTTATATTAGCAAAAAGTTAGCAGAATGATAGCATGATAAAAAGATGCCCCGAATGTGGAACGGTAATGAAATACCATAAGTTTAATGGTAGAGTATACTATATATGTCCAAAATGTAGGAAGGAATTGGTTGTTCCTGAATGCGCTCTTCTAATCTAATTCAATTCCATACATTTTTTCTGGATTTTCTTTGTTGATTATCACAGCCTGTTCCTCACTCATCTTTCCTTCTTCAATAAATTTTCTGATTTTCCTCGGTATAGTTTTAAGTGCTAGCACAGCCCCAGGCCGGCGTAGGTCGTCAAGATAATCAGTTTCAAGCATAAAACGACTTCCTTTCTTCAAAGCTTCCTCAATATTTCTCTCTGTTGCAATTACTGAAGGAAATATGCCTGCATTCTCTTCTTCCTTTATGAGGGGAGGGGCATAATGCTTTATAACCTTATCTTTACTCAATCCTGCCTTTCTTGCCATTTCTGCAATTTCCTTCATATTTGAAGAAGTGGCTTTTTCCATGTGAATGACAACAGGCACATTTGCTTCCTTTGCCAGCTCCATACCGTAAAGCATTATTTCATTACTATCTTTCCATGTTCGCTCATCTACTTTAAAATGGGGGCGACCAATTTCTCCTATTGCAATCGCTTTGCCTTCAATGCAAAACTCTTTTGCTTCTTCCATTCCCTTTTTCATTATTTCAACAGTTTTTTCTCTCCCAATGGCATCCTTAAGCTTTATATAGTCTACAGGATATGGTCCAATGGTAAGGAAAATTTTAACACCTGTTTTTTCCATTGCATTCCTTGCAAGCTTCATACCCTTTTCATAACATCTGATATAGCTCTTTTCTCTTATTATTTCTCTAACATCTGTATATGGACAAAAATTCAGACAAGTTCCCCCAAATTTTTTAAATTCAGTTATTGCCTCAATATATCTTCCATCCTCTCTCAGATGCATATGATTATCAAACACGTGCATGATGGAAATCAATAACTGTATATATCTGCTTTCATGATTTCACGAAGCAAGGAGGTGGCATAGCATCCTTTGGGCAAAGAAAACTCAAGAAAAACATTATTATCCTCCATTCTCCAATTTATCTGCTTCACTGGGACAACAATTATCCTTCTCATGCCACTGCATGCAAAAGAAGGCATATGTGGGATTTTGAACTCTTCTCGTTCAATTTCTTCCTCTTCCATTACTTTTCTTTCTATTTCTCCCATCTCTTTTTCTGCCAGCTTTACATCATAACCAATAATTGCTCCAGAAGGAAAGCATTTCTCCTTTTTTATCTGCTTATTTATCTTCTCAATATTTTTCTCATTTACAACAATACCTTCATTGGCTTGCACTACAATTTCTTTTTCGCATGTAATAACAATATCCCCTTCAATAGCTTCATTTATTGGTAGTCCTCTCTTTATCCTATATGATAGTATTCTGTTAAAAAGATAAGATTGATAGGCGTGAACGAAAATTCTTACCAAATTTACAGGCAATGACAGAATAGCTCCTTTCCAGTCACCTGGTTTTTTTATGAGATGAGCAATTATTCTTCTTTCAAATGCAAGTTTTTTTGGATAAATTTCCAGTGCTTTTTCAAAATCTCTTGTTTCCTGCAAAAATTTTCTTGCCTTATAACTTTCTTCATCTTCTCCTTTTATTGGGTTGGCAACATAGGTCATTACTGCCCTTTCAAGATCATTTTTTACAATATATTTACCAACAATATGAGTTATAGGACGTGCTATTCCAAATCTTTGCACTCCAAAAAAATTTGGAAAACCTCCATTTTCCTCAATTTCATGCAGAACTTTTTCAACATCCTCTTTTTTTCCTTTAACATTTCTTATAACAATGTGAAAATGATTTCCCAGCAACTTTCCTCTATAAACAGGTTTTGAAGATTTATACAACACCTCTATTTTAACATCCGGAAGACCCAAATTTTGCAACTTTTCTATATCCACAGGAAAAGACATTAGCTGGCTTGTCACCGCTTTTCTGTCCTTTATCCCTGCATATCCAATTGAATTCGATGAAATGTGGAGATGGGAAGCAAGTTTTTCAATTAGCCTATTTGTCTCCCAATTTTTGGAAGTAATTCTTGCAATAACATATCTTCCATCGCCAGCTGGAGGATGACATGATATTTCCTCAACAATAAAATCTTCTGCACAACTTTTTATCTTTCCCTTTATTCCTTTAGATTTTGTGAGAAATACTTCTATGCCTATCTCTTTTTCCATTACTCCTTTTCCTCCAGATAACTTTGCAATTCTTCAATACTCTTTTTCAGCTCTTTTATAGCCTTCTTCACAATTTTTTTTGCATTTCCTTTGCTCACTCTAACATAAAATTCTGGATTGGCAATTAGAGGATGCTCAACCCTCCATTCTGCATATTCCACTTCATCATACTCCAGAAGTTTTTGCTTCAATGGATTCAGAATAGTTTTCTCACTTATTACTTCAAATTCCAGCTCCTTCTCACTTTCTTTTTTTATCTTTATTTCCATATTCAATCACCTCAATTACCCTATTAACTTCCCCCATACCATAATCTTCAGTAATCTTTCTTTCTTCCTTTCTCCCGCATACAGGACATTCAAGGGAATGTTTTTTTCTTATAAGAGCATTTCTACAATTTGTACAAAAAGCCTTTATTACTCCAAATTCCTTTCCTTTTGTAGAAAGCTGAACAGCAGGTTCAACTCTTATGACTCTCGCCCTTATAATATCTCCAATCCTGAATTTTTTTCTTAAATCTTCAACAAATTCTTCACTTACATTTGAGATGTGAATTGCCCCATCTTTCTCTCCTGCAATCTGCCTGTTCTTTCCTGCAACATGCAAAATTCTCACTATTGCCATTGCCTCTCCAATCTGCCTCACCTCGCATATGGCAGTATCTCCTTCATGCAGGAGAAGGGGGGCGCTTGTTGTTGGCTCCACATATGCTTTCATATTTCTTCTATCGACTCTAAATATTCCTATTATGCTCGCTCTTATTATTCCATCCTCTTCATATGTGCCTTTTCCAGCTATTAACTCCTCAGTTGTCGCAACTTTTTCTCCTGGTAATACAATGCTTCCTTCCTTTATCATTGTCCCATAAATTCATTCTCATTTATATACATATAGCTTCGTC
>CAZNGK010000016.1:0-2341 GCA_964572575.1 uncultured Thermoplasmatales archaeon
GGGCTGTTGCAGTTATGGTAAGCTCATTTGTTTCATTTACATGCTGGCAATATGGGATGATATCGTTTACATCGCTATATGGTGGGCTACCATCCACATAAACTGTTTGATTATGATATGCAGTATTGTTTAAGCCATCTCTTGCAGTTATGTTAATCCAGTGTACACATTCTTCAGCAATATTGAACGGCCCAATGTGAGCCCATCCATTGGCAACTTCAGCTGTATAATGAGCTATTTCTATTCCACTTGCATTGTATATGTCTACTGTTAAATTTACATAGCCAGCGCCATTGTCAGTTGCATTCACCCATATTGGTGTGGTGAAAGTTATAAATGTACCCCCACTATCTGGATATTGCGGGAGTCCTATTGTCTTGTTTATATCAGGTGGTGTGTCGTCAAGTATTACCTGTTGAATATTTACTGGATACTCGCTATTTCCGCCATCATCTACGCTATAATATTCAATGTTATATGTTCCATCTGCTCCGCTGATGGTAAATGGCGATGTATATAAGGAGAAACTTGGTGCAGGAATCCCTTCCATATAATAACGATAGTAGATGCTATCAACTGCACTATCATCTGTTGCAAAAAGTGTCATCTGCGTATCTCCATTGATGTAAGTATCGCCCCCAATGGTGATGTTGGGCGAACCAATGGACAACGTTGTTTCTGGAGGTTTGTCAGGCAATCCACCAAGTACGAGAGTAGGATCACCAAACAGATTAATGTAGAGCCATCTGCGAGCATGATCCCAGTTGCTATCAACAGCATGACCTCCAGTCATCACCTTATTACATACTGAATTCCACACATCTCCTAGGACACGATATCCATCAGATGCAAATGATTGGAAGAAATATTGCATAACAGGAGAGCCCATGGCGCTACTCGCCTCAGCTGTAGAGCCTATAAATGCCACAGCCCCATCACTGGAGGCAAAATCCCAGTATTCAGGCATACAGTGAACATCAGTTGTTGCACTCTGAAGAGGACTAGGCACCGCTGGCTCCACCCACGAACTCAGAGGACATGGGTAATAGCCTGGGTCATAGGTGGTGCCATAGTCTCTGAGGTTTCCATTAACATCAATGTAGGGGTCGGCTGCAGCAATTGGACCCACCTTTGCTGTACTGCAGCCAAAGCTATAGACCACGGTGAGTTTGTCCTCATTGGACAATCCAGACATATCTGTTCTTACATCATACACTCCCCAGCTATATTGGTTACCATGGCTTATTACATTCATGAACCCTGCTCCAGAGTTAAGATGCATGTTTATGTTGGTAGGGTTGGGATAATAAGAGCCAGCTGGGTCATTTGAATGATAAAGCTTGATGGATGTAAAACCAGCAGATGCCATCGTAGTAGCTATTTGATTATTTTGGGCTTCATCCCATGTACTGCTGGCGTCGGGGTATATCGAATCTCCTGTTCCAGTAACTAGCAATATATTTTTGAACCATGAGTCATAGTAAACCTCTTTTTCATATCTTATCACCTTATCCACATATCGTTCCACCTCTGCTTCTGTGTTTACCGGTATTCGCCCCACAATAACATCAAATGAAAAGTTAATTCCATCAACATTGGTATAGTCTCCATCATCATCGTCATCTATAATTTCACCAAAAATTCCATTCCCATTAGCATCCCAGTCACAGAAGCCTCCAGTACTATTATATAAATCTGCATAATAGTGATCTGTCAAATAGTATTGCAGCCAGTTTACATGGGTAGTATTCATTCTCTTGAGGTAAAAATATCGCATGGGAAGTTTATCCACATCACCTACAAGCAGCACGTACTTGATATTATGGGTGCTTTCATAGTCAGCTATGCATTTCTTAATCTGTTCAGCTTTATCATCACCAGTATAATCCATATATATGTCCTCAAGAGTAACTATAGTTGATGGTCTACCAGTTGCATCTTTGAATTGTTTTAAAGGCTCAATTTCATCTTCAAATACCTCAGGTGTTATTATCAACAAATCAAAATCAGGGCCTGGATCTGCTTGTGATATTATCACAACAGATATTTGCATCAGTAATGCTGCAATAACAACAATCGCTACTTTTTTCATTTATATCTCCTCCAATTTTTTAAGAACGGTAGTATGTTTTTATACTTTTGGCTAATAAATTGAAGAGATGTGGCATACTGATGGAAAATAGTTCTTTTTATGAAATTAATTTTCTCCACCTTTCGTTCATAACTGCATAAAATGTCTAAAAAATCGTCTTTTCAACAATAATGCCATTACCATGAATCGTTAAATGTTTTCTTTTGTCATGTCATTTCGTATGGTATAGACATTGCATTATTTCTCACA
>CAZNGK010000016.1:2441-17548 GCA_964572575.1 uncultured Thermoplasmatales archaeon
GGTGTAAGACCTCTCCCCTACACATGTCCTAATTGTGGAAAAGAAGGAACTTTGAGAGGAAAGGTTATTGAAGGGAAGAGTAGATTTGTAACCTGTTCAAATTGTCAGAATGAATTTGAAATATTTGATACAGAGGAAAGACCTTTATACTATGAGTGTCCACAATGTCATTTTAAGGGGGCAATTTCATAATGTTTAAGGCAAAGATAGAAATAAAACTGAAAAAAGGCGTTGTTGATCCTGAAGGAAAAAACATTGTTAAAGCCTTGCATTTGCTTAATTTTAATGAAGTCAAAAATGTAAAGGTTTCAAAATTGATAGAGATAATTATTGATGAAAATGAGAGAGGCGAGGCAATGAAAAAAGCTGATGAAATGTGCAGGAAGTTACTTGCAAATCCCGTAATCCATGATTATTCAATTGAGATAGAAGATGTCCATGATTGATGAACTATTTGTCAAGGATGGGCATATTTACAGAATAAATATTCTGGATGCAGACGACAGTCAACTTATTGAGCTGAGTAAATCAATGGGGCTTGCTTTAAGCCTGCAGGAGATGAAAAAAATACAGGATTATTTTAGGAGAAGGGGAAGAATGCCTTCTGATTTAGAGCTGGAGGCAATAGCTCAATCATGGAGTGAGCACTGCTGTTACAAGTCTTCTAAATATTTTCTTCGTCAGCATGTTTACAAAATTGCAAAAGATAAAATTGTTGCGAGAGAAGATGCGGGAGTGATAGAATTTGATGAAAATCATTACTATGTTGTTGCTTTAGAGAGTCATAATCATCCATCTGCCATTGAGCCATATGGAGGAGCTGCTACAGGCATAGGTGGCATACTAAGAGATGTGCTATGTATGGGTGCCCAGCCTGTTGCTTTAATTGATCCCCTTTTCTTTGGAGAATTAGATACTCCATATGACGACTTGCCGAAAGGAGTTAAACATCCCAGATATCTTTTCAAAAGGGTGGTTGAGGGGATAAGAGATTATGGAAATAGGGTAGGAATTCCAACTATTGCAGGACAGGTATATTTTCACAAAAGTTATACTGGGAACTGCCTGGTTAATGTAGGATGCATAGGTATTGTTGAAAAGAATAAACTTGTGCATAGCAAAGTGAAAAAACCAGGAGATGTTTATATTTATGCAGGAGGAAAAACAGGGAGAGATGGCATACATGGCGTAACATTTGCCTCTGAAGAGCTTCATGAAGAATCTGAAGAGAAATCAATAACTGCTGTACAACTTGGCGATCCAATAACGAAAGAGCCACTAATTCATGCATGTCTTGAATGCAATGAAAAAGGACTTGTTGAAGGAATGAAGGATATGGGTGGTGGCGGCTTATCATGTGTGTGCAGTGAAATTGCATATGAAGGAGGATATGGGGCTGAGGTATATCTTGAGAAAGTTCCTTTGAGAGAGGAGAATATGAGTCCATGGGAAATATGGGTTTCTGAGAGTCAAGAAAGGATGCTTTTGGTTGTGAGAGAGGAGAATGTAGAAAAAGTACTGAAAATTTTTGAGAGATGGGATGTTGAAGCTGTGCCTATTGGAAAGGTTATTGAAGAACCATTTATAAAAGTGTTTTATCATGGTCAACTGATAGGTGAGCTTGATTTACGCTTCCAGATTGGAGGCGTGGAATATGAAAGGAAATGGACTGAGCCAGAAGTGAAAGAAAAGGAAACAGAGTTTCCAATGCCAGATTTGGAAGAAATGCTATTGAAGATTCTTTCCTCATATAATGTTTGCAGTAAGGAATGGGTTGTAAGGCAGTATGATTTTGAGGTAAGAGGCTCTACCATAGTAAAGCCAATGTATGGAAGCGTTGATATGCAAACTCATGCAGATGCTACAGTAGTTAAGCCATTGAAGAATTCATTTAAAGGACTTGCAGTGACTTCCGACATTAATCCATATTTCACAAGCCTGAATGTATATTGGGGAACATGCTCAGCCATAGATGAGGCTTGCAGAAATTTGGCAGCAGTTGGAGCAAGACCAAGTTCGTTTGCAGACTGTTTAAATTTCGGCAATCCCGAAAAGCCAGAAAGGATGGGAGAATTCGTTTTCTCCCTCAAAGCATTGCGGGATATGGCTTCTGTGCTCAACATTCCATTTGCCTCTGGCAATGTAAGTTTTTATAATGAAAGTTCTGCTGGGAGTGTGGCACCAACGCCAACAATTATGGCAGTAGGTATTGTTGAAGATGTGAGAAAATGCACCACAGCTGAATTGAAAAAAGAAGGCAATCCAATTTATTTAATAGGAGAAACGAAAAGAGAAATGGGTGGAAGTGAATATTATAGATGCTTGGGCATAGATGCAGGGATTGTTCCGAGGAGTGATGGACATCTGTTAAAAAAGAGTGTTGAGAAAGTTGTTAGAGCAATTGAAGAAGGAATGATTGTTTCATGTCATGATGTTTCAGATGGAGGAATTGGCGTTGCGCTGGCGGAAATGGTCATTGGTGGAAAAGGAGCAGAGATATGCTTATACTCATTGCCGAATTTGCGAACAGATATCAAACTCTTTTCTGAAAGCAATACGAGATGGATTGCAGAAGTTGATGGGGAGAGAGAGGAGGAATTTAAAGAACTTTTTGACGATTTGAAAATATACAAGATTGGCAATGTAAAAGGAGATAAGCTAATCATATATGATGGAGATGAAATGAAAAAATATGTAGATTTGAGAAGAGAAGAGTTACATAAGGCATGGAGCGAGAGACTATGGAATGAAATGGCATAATTGCATTAGCCAGAAAATTTTTAATTCTATTCTGCTATTCTCTTTGGAAGCCGGCGTAGCTTAGCCCGGTAGAGCGGCTGACTTGTAATCAGCAGGTCAAGGGTTCAAATCCCTTCGCCGGCTCTATACCAAAGTTTTGAATCTTCTTTCTCTTTTTAGGTAGTGATGAGAAGGAAAAAGAAGGATGAGAAAATGCATAATCCTTCTAAGAGATATGAGAATGCGTTGAAATTATTGGAAAAGAGCAAAATTAGCAAAAGAAATAAGGATATAATAAAGGGATTTATTGAAGCTTGTATTGCTGATGGGATAGGAAAACTGAATGATTATTTCCATATTTTTCCTTAAAGCGAAGATAACATTTGATAAGCAAGCCACCAGAACCGCAGCAGAGGTCATATACTTCCCCCTTCCTTTGGGTCTAATAAAAATGATATTAAAATTGCTACTTCTCTTGGCGTGTAGAAATCACCTGCACTCTGTCCGCTTCCCTCTGCAAACTTGCGTAATAAATATTCATATGCTCTCCCAAGGATATCTGGTTCAACATCTTCCAATCCTAACCTATATTTGCTTAGAATATCTACTAATGTTTTCAACCTATCATCGCTTATTATGCGTTGTCCTGCTGCTGTGGCATTGAAATCAACAATATCTATAACTCCCTGCAACTTTGGATTTTCTCTTGCTATTGCTCGCACAGCATCTGTTAAATACTCTCCTATACCAATGCTCTGCTTCGCTATGTTATTCCATCTTGCTTTCTCTGGAATATAAAATCTAACCAATGAATGGTCCTTCTTTAACAAATCTTCAACAAACTCTACGCTTTTTCCATATTCTTCAGCCAACTTTTTTACTTCGTCCTCAAAAACATCTGATAACCTTTTGATGAAAATTAAAGGCAAAATATAATCCTTATATTTTGGTGCATCCACAGGACCCCTTATTTAACAAGCAGCATCCCATAACCATTGTTCCAATACGAAAATATTGAGTTTGTTAGGCATTCAATTATATATTAAAAAACATTTAAGTAGTTTTCATTTTGAAATAATCCGAAAAATCATCTTTTCATTTTATTAACCTCACTCAAATATTCGTGCATTTTTCTTACATCCCTTACTTTAAGATAAGTTACTATCTCTCTGAAACTCTCTGGCAAGCACATAGTGAATGAAAACCATGTTCTAGATAAATTACGAAATTAATTTTAAAATTTATATACAACTTGTTCCATTTATAAAATAACAGGTAAAAAATTAGTGAGAAAAAATGATATTTAATATAAAAAATTTAGGTCCTGTAAAGGACGCAGAAATAAATTTACAACCTTTAACATTATTTATTGGTAATAACAATACAGGAAAAACCTATGCAGCGTATGCATTATATGGGTGTTTTAGCGAAGGGGTATTTGAAGTCCATCCCAAAAAGAAAAAATACCAAGTTATACGTGAATTTTCTGATAATGAAATAGAGCAACTTTTTAGGGAGAGAGAACTTAATATATAGTTAGATGTATACGAAGAAATCAACAATAGAACTCACTATTTTGAAGATATGATAAATAGCAAATCTCTATGGAGGGCCATTAGATCCAATATAGGAAAATTTTCCAGAAAATTTTGGCGCTTCCTTGGAAGTGATGCTAAAGAATATTTTGAAGAATTTAACATAAGCGTTACATTAAGTGAAGAAGAAGCTAAAATAGGGAAAAATATTCTAGAAAGGATAGTTAATACACCAGTAAAAATCTTTACGTCATATATGATAAGTGAGGGTATCATCGTTTCAGTATTAGGAGATAAGAAAAAAAGATCGAGAATAATACGGGTTGGATTTATTTTAGGAGAAATACCAAGGGAAAAAAAGAAAGAGCAACTAATCGAAAAAAATAAAATAAAGGATGAATTAAATACCATTTTAAATATCCTTTTGTTTGATGTTATTTTTAATACCGTGTTCCCCAAAAATGCTTATGTGTTTCCGACACAGCGTAATAGTTTGATGTTGGATTCTATAAAGAGAGCTATCGACAGATCTTCCAGAAAGATAATTTTTGAAGATAAAAAAACCAATATAGCCCTCATGCAATTTTCTGAAGAATATGCATATTCAAGGCCACTAATGGATTTTTTGGAAATGAGAGATGGAGTTGAGATAGCTAGCAAATTTAAAGGGAGAGGTGAACTATTTAAATTGGCTGAAGACATTGAAAGAAATTTACTTAAAGGAAAGGTGGTAATAGAAAAAGGGAGGGAGATTGGAACAGCTATTAGATTCCAATTAAACGATTTTAAAAAACTCAATCTAATCACATCTTCTTCAATGGTTCAGCAACTAAGTGCAATTGTTTTATACCTTAAATATTTAGCACAGCCTGGGGATTTAGTAATAATAGATGAGCCCGAATCAAATCTTCATCCAGAAGCACAACTTAAATTTGTGGAAATTATAGCCAAAATGATTAATAATGGTATATGGGTAATAATATCAACGCATACCCCTTATATTGTAGATCATCTAAATAATTTATTAACTGCTTACCGACTAATACAAAAGGCTAATCAACAAGCTATAAAAGAAATTCCCATTCCACCAGAATGTGCTTTAGACCCAAATTTTGTATCAGCTTATCTATTTAAGGAAGATGGCACAGTGAAATCTATTATGGAAGAACAACTTATAAATTGGGAAACTTTTGGGAATGTGACAGAACAGTTACAGGGAATATATTCACGTCTTATTGAAATTGAGGAAAAAATAAACAAGGAATAATATTAGGAGAGATAAAATGCCTCCAGAAAAGCCCTTTGCATGTTTAACCCATGAGATATTTAGATATTGGATAGCAAAATTTCATGCAAAACAAAAGGGAAAAAGCGTTTTTATTAGTGTGAATGATGGAAATGAATATGTCATATTTTTCAAAATAGATGGCGGATACATTTCATCATCTGACAGAAAAGCAGATTATATGATCTATTATCATGATTTTAATAATGAAAAAAGATACTTGCTACTTATAGAATTGAAAGGAAGCAACGTTAAAGACGCGATCCAACAACTAGAGACTACCATTAATCATAATAAAATTAAGAATATATTAGAGGGATTCCAAGGTATCAAAGTAGCTATTGTTATTTCTCATGGAGGTTCACCAAGTCCTATTAAAGAATATGAAGCAAAATTTAGAAAAAGATATGGTATATCACTTCAAGTTTTTCGAAGGAAACGACTTGATCTACGAGAAGCTATAAAAAGGAGTAAGTAAAAGCTATAAAAGTAAATAGGTGCGTAAATAGGTGCGTAAATCAATGAAATTAATTGATTTTTATAAAATCGAAAAAGTTCCAAAATTATTAATTCAAATGCATTTACTTTTATACCCATAAAAGTTAAATTAACAGAGATAGAAAGATAAAAAGATTTTTTTAAATTTAAAAAAAATTTCAAACAAAAAAAAATAAAAAAATATGATAATGGGATTTTAACCTCGGCTAAACATTGCTTCGCCGGCTCTTCACAAACTTTTCCAAAAAATTTCGATAAATTTAATAGTAGGAGTGGATTTTTAGGAGGAATTAGGGAGTGGGGTAGACGTTTTTAAACGGAGGCTCTACTCCCTAATTCCTCTATTGTGTATCATTTATGTATATTAAAATTTAATTCGCATTTGCTATATTGGAAGAATTTTGTATGCTTGAGGCAATTTTGCATATGCAGTTTATTATGCAAAGTAATTTATTCTTAATTTTGAATTATGGAGGCAGTGTTGTAGAAAAATCTGTGTTCGGTAATAATTCATTTACTTAATTTATATTCAAACAAAACGGTTTAAGCAAATATCTAATGGGCAATCTTTCTATTTCATTCCATATTTTACGAAAAATCTCTCTTCGTTTTTCAAAATATTGCATCGATTTATAAATCTGGATTATTAAATTTGCATAAATTTGCATTAAAACCACACGAGGATGCCAAGTTAAGCAAAAAATATTATCAATTCAACGGGAACTAAAAATAGTGTAAAATGGCTTAACTTGATAACTCCAAACCACACAAACCAAAAAATTATAACCACCTTCACATTAATGAATGGGGATTAAAATGAGGAAAATATTGCCGATAATATTGGTTGCTGGAATGCTTCTGGCAAGCGGAGCAATTGGGGGAATTGGAAAAATAGGCACAGGAGAGAGAAAAGCAGTCACAGAAACAACTTCCAACATAAAGATAAAGGACCTGGGAGAATATGTTACAGTGCTTGCAGAGAATGCATATTATCTATCTGAGGATGGCAAGCCATCGCTTCCATACTATGTGAAAACATACACATTTCCACTTGGCACAAAGGTAAAAGTGGAATGCAAGCCATTGCATGTAGAGAGCACTAAAATAAGCAAGAAAATTGTGCCTGCGCCACCTGCAGTGCCTTTTGGCAGGGAAGCGATGCTGAAGGAAGATGAGAGCGTATATAACAGCAACGAGTTCTATCCAGAGAGCTGGTATAGCTATCATACATATGGAACAGTAGTTGATGGAAAGCATGTGACACTTCTCTCAGTTCATCTGTATCCAGTACGCTATAAAGCTGCAGAGAATTTGATACAGACTGCTGATGATTTTGATATAAAGATAAAATATGAACTGCCATCTTCAGAGTTAACTGCTGATGAATATGATTTGCTAATTATTTATCCAAGTGAATGGCAGAGTGAGGCACAGCGTCTTGCAGACCATAAGGAAAGTCATGGAATAAGAACAATGATGGAGAGCGTTGAGAATATCTACTCAAATTATCAGGGAAGAGATGGAGCAGAGAAAGTCAAATACTTCATAAAAGATGCACTTGAGGAATATGGAATAAAATATGTATTGCTTCTTGGTGGAAAGAAATCATACTTTACAGGAAACTGGGGACTAGATGGTCCAACTAAAAGCAACGATGCCCTATGGTATGTGCCAGTGAGATATGCTGCGCTGGATGATATGGAAGAAAATGGCTATTTGAGCGATTTATATTTTGCAGACATTTATGATGCCGAAGGAAACTTTTCTGACTGGGATCCAAATGGAGACGGTATATTTGCCTCATGGTCTTTCAAATATGGAAAAGAAAATATTGATTTAGCTCCTGATTTAGCTGTTGGAAGACTTGCATGCAGAAGCCTTAAAGAAGTGCAGACTGTTATAGACAAAATTATTAACTATGAAAATAATGCACACGGCCAAGAATGGTTCAAGAAAATGCTACTCATAGGAGGAGATACATTTCCAGGTGATCCAGTTTTTGAAGGAGAGGTATCAACATCATGGTTCTACGATGCCTATATGATAGATGATGGATTTAAAGACACTAGATTATTCGTTTCAGATGGCAGTCTAACTTTCGGCATAACTGAGCCAAATCCAATTGCAGGAAGGTTTGCTTGGATTAATGTTATAAAGGAATTTAGCACAGGCTATGGTTTTGTTGCCATGGATGGACATGGGAGTCCAACTGCATGGGCAACTCATCATCCTGAGGGCGGAGACATGTGGGTTAATGGACTCATGACATATAACATGGATTTGTTAAGCAATGGTGACAAGCTTCCAATAGTGGTTATAGGAGGCTGTCATAATAGCGAATTCAACATAAGTTTATTCGATGATTTCAAGAATCCATGGACTTATCAGCCAACATATGAGTGCTTTAGCTGGCATCTGGTAAAAATGGCAAATAAAGGAGCAATAGCCACATTTGGAAATACAGGCTTGGGATATGGAGCAGGCTCAAGTTCTTATGATGGAAATGGAAATGGCATACCAGATGAGGTAGAAGGCGCTGGCGGACTAATAGAAGACAGATTCTTTAATGCATATGGAGAAAAGGGCAAAGATATTCTTGGAGAAGCTTGGCAGACTGCAATCTTAGATTACATTGTCCTGAAGCCACCAATGAAGAGACAGGTGGATGCAAAGACTATAGAAGAGTGGGTATTGCTTGGAGATCCAAGCTTAAAAGTGGGAGGATACAGCTAAACTTTTAAGCTAAGCCTCTTCCCTTCTTTTTTATATTTATTGAATAAAGATTATTTGCGACGGCAAAATCATAAGTGGAGACATCATAAGTCAATAAGTTAATCATGAATTAAAATTTTATATCCAATTTCTTTTACCTATGTGGATAGAGAAGAAATAAGGGTAGCAATTCTTCGTATGGAAGGAACAAACTGCGAAGAAGAAAGTTTGCATGCCTTCAAAAGCTTGGGAGTTAATGCAGAATATGTTCATTTAAAGGAAATTGAAAGGAAAGAGAAGAAAATTCATGATTATCACTGTATTTTCATTCCTGGAGGATTTTCAGCAGGAGACTATGTGAGAGCTGGAGCAATTTTTGCCTCCCGTTTAAAAGCTCATGCAATAAATGATTTAAAGAGGTTTGTAGAAGATGGTTATGCCATCGTGGGCATATGCAACGGCTTCCAGATTTTGATTGAGCTTGGCTTGCTTCCAGCACTGAATGGAATAAGCAATGAGCCTGAAGCATGTCTGGCGCCAAATGATTCAAATAGATTTGAATGCAGACAAACCTTGCTGAAACATGAAAAGCCTTGCAAGTTCACCAAAGATATGGAAAAGGGGAAAATCTATCTTATCCCTTCTGCTCATGCTGAGGGAAAAATTATTTTTAAGAACGAGGAATATGCAGAAGAAGTGAATGAAAAGCAAGTTGTTTTCAGATATGTAGATGCAAAAGGCAATGAAGCTGGTTATCCATGGAATCCAAATGGCTCATATAAAAATATTGCAGGCATATGTAATCCAGAAGGAAATGTGCTCGGCATGATGCCTCATCCAGAAAGAGCATTTTATCAGTGGCAAAATTTGAATTGGCCTGCTGGCAATGGAAGAGAAATATTTGAAGGAATAGTGAGATACTTAGAGGAAAAATGGTAGGAAAAATTGCTGATGACAGAGTTATTCTGGAAGGGAAAGAGGCTACAAGAAATTACAATAAAGGATGTTATGGAAAGCTTGATGGCAAGCTAACTTTACATTTAGTAGAAGCATGCTATCTTTTGGAAAAAAAGAGAATTGAAATAGCAAGAGGAAAAAGAAAGTTGAGTTTGAAGGAATTTATGCAATATGCAGTTGATAACATTCCTGAATTTGAGATAAAATATCTGGTTTATAGAGATTTAAGAGAGAGAGGATACATTGTCAGAATAGGAAATGATTTTCTTTTATATGAAAGAGGGAAAAGACCGCCTGCAGAGCCAGCTTTTCTGGTGAAGGCAGTTTCAGAAAGAGCAAGATTTCATATTAAAGAAGTTTCAGAATGGATTGGAGAGGCGGGAGATAAAGTTTTGCTTATAGGCATTGTTGATGAGGAAGGAGATTTGACATATTACATTACAAAAATTTTCAATTTAGCAGGAAAAATAGAGGAAGTTTTATTCAGTGGGGAAATTCTAGTTTTGCATGATAGAAGCATTGTTTTTGATGAAGAATTGATGAAAAAACTGAGAGAAGAATTTATTGGAAGAGATTTTGGGGAATATATAGAGCTTTCACTAATGGAGACAGCCTATCTGGCAGAAAAAGGAGCAACCATTATGAAAAATGGAAAGAAAATCGATAGAAAGGAATTTATAGAACATGCCAGAAAGATTCAGCCAGATATTAAGGAAAGGCTCAAAGTATATAAGGATTTGAGAAAGAAAAAGCTTCTTCCAAAAACTGGTTTTAAATTTGGCTCGCATTTTCGCGTTTATGATAGCATGCCATACAGCACGCATGCTCCATATCTTATACATGTGGTGAAAAGTAGCTATGAAGCAACATGGGCAGAAATAAGCAGAGCGGTAAGGCTTGCCAATTCAGTAAAAAAAGAAATGATTTTTGCAGTAGCTGGAAGAGGAATAAAATATATAAGACTAAAGAGGGTTACTCCATGAAATGAAGCTCATTGCAATTATATCTGCAATAATACTGTCTTTTTCCGTACATGGAATTGAAAATGCTGAAAAAATTGATGAAAAAAGAGAGGTGAATATAGCCTTATATGATTCAATTTCTCCTTCAGTAAGCTTACTAGAAAGAAGCTTCCATTATGCATGGAATGAAAATGGCATAAAATATGAAATGAATGTACACAGGATAGATTATAAAGATGTTATGAATGGCCTTGATGATTATGATGTTTTAGTTATAGGAGCAAGCGGAAGACAATATTTTCATGGACTCTTGCCAAAATGGAGGGAAAATGTAAAGGAGTTTATTGCCAATGGCGGAGGCTATGTAGGTATATGTGGTGGAGCTAATATAGCTTCAAAAGGTTATGAAAATCCACGCCATTTATTGGATTATATCATAAACATTGCAAGCCTTGGCATTGTTGATGCATATATTAATGATGACCAAGAAGAGGAATGGCAATATTTGTGGAAGGAGGCAGGCAGAAGTAACATTCCATTAAAAAATGTGTTCATAAAAAAGCACCCTGTTTTTAATAATGAAACATGGAGATATATTACCTATGGCGGAGGGCCGGGCATGTATGGCGTAGAAAAAGCAGAGCCAATTGCTTTTTATGCAGAAGAGCCAATGGAAGTTGCTCCATTGCATTACTGGAGATGGCTTGGAAAATGGATTCCATATAAAATTGTTAGAACAGACATCAAGGAATATTATTCAATTCTGGAAACAAAATATGGCAATGGAAAAGTGCTTGTATTTGGCCCACATCCAGAAATTCCTCCTCGCCTTAATGGGAGTGTAGAAGAATTCTTTGGATTGTCCATATACGGCATTCCACGCTATGTATATACATGGAAAGGAGGAGAACAACTCAACATGAGCTATAACTGGTGGATTATAAGGAGAAGCATTGCCTATGTGTGCAATCTTCCTCTCCCTCCAGCAGAAGAGCTTTTTATTTACCTTTCCTATCCCAACAATGGAGAAGTGGAAGCGTATGCAGAAAATGCAGAAAAAGTTGAGTTTTACGTAGATGGCAACCTTGCTTATGTAGATGAAAATCCGCCTTTTAAAATGATTATTGATAGCAAGGGAGAGCATGTTGTAAAAGCAATTGCATACAAAAACAATGTTGAAGCATGGGATGAAAGAGTTGTGGAAGTTGTTTAGAGTATGAGATAAAAATAAAGTAACTAAACCAAATTATATACAATCTTTTCCACCATATCAATCCATTTTATGAAGGAATTGCAAGCTGCCCTTAAATTGGAAATGCTGTTTGCCTCAATTTCTAAGAAAAGTTTCTTTCCTTTCATATAAAATTTTATTTTTGCTCTCGGTGCCTCTTCACATCGCAAAGCATTGAAAATTATTTCATTTAATTCACTTTCTATCTCGATTATAATGCGATGCATTTATCTTGCCTTCAATTTTTTTGCAATCGTGCCCCTTTCTTTATAAAAAATTTTTCCACCACAGTGAGGACATTTCATTCCCATTCTCTCTGAATCAATGTCAACATTCTTTCCACATTTAGCACATCTATAGCTAATCATCTTGCTGCACCTAATATACTTTTAATACTTTTCTCAACATCTCTACCTGCTGTCGTAGATGGGAAATATGCTCCTCCTGCAAACTTTGTATTGCATTTTTTGCAAATCCATATTCCAGTGCTTTCCCTCTTTACGCGTTTTCTCCCACATCTCGGACAAGTATGCCATCTACGTTGCTTTTCCTCTATCTCTCTCAACTTATGTCTTGCTTTCACTCCATATCTCTGTCCAAACCTTCCAGATGCCTTAACTTTCTTTGTCCTCTTTGCCATTTTCTTCCTCCAATAACTTCCTTATATTCTTTGCATGAAATTGTGCACGCTTTATATTATTTTTTATTTCATCTAAAGTAAAGCTTCCTTTTAATCCTTTCTGTATAGCTCTTATATCGCCATTCTCATCTAAAGCTACGGTAAAGCGGGCTTCTGCAATCTCTTCTTCATCAAGACATGGATCTACAACGATAGCATCGCTATATTTAACAAAAGTACAGCTTATAGGTGGCTTTCTAACAGGCAATGGCTCATTCTCTCCAAGCTCGTATCTCTCATTTGGAATAATTGCATTTTGCAAGGCAGCAGAAGCAGCAAGCGAGGATGCATCAAAAAGATTGCCATCATAGTCCAAAACATGCAAATCAATGAATACAATCCAGACTTTCTCACCTGGCTCGATGCAAAGCTTCTCCAAATCAATGTATTCTGATTCTCTAATGCCACGGTCAACAACTCTTGCAAGCTCAATTGCCCCTGGCTTTGGTGGGCCTGGCTCAAATTCTGGCGATGCTAAAGGTGGCAACTCTGCAGATGTAGACATGGCTCCCTTATCTGGTGTATCTGGATATGGCTCACCTACCTCAAGCTTTATGCCTGCAAGCACCATTGTATTGCCAATCTTCACTCTTGCTGAGCCTTCTGCATTTCTCAACACATTTTTCTCTATTTTTATTGGTCTATATTCATCAAATCCTCTTCCATCTGGTCTTTTACCTTCCTTTGCCAGCCTTGCTAAATAATCCCTTCTTACCGAAGATAACCTTCCTATTTCAGATATATCCATTTTATTCCTCCTCAAATGATTCGTATTTTCTCATAAGCGCTTCCTTCTGCAACTTCGCAATTTGCTTACATCCTTTAATTGCAAGTTCAATTGCCTCCTCAAATTCTTGATAGGTGAGATGACCATCCATCTGCATCAAAAGTATTTCTTCTGTGCGTGGAGCAATTGCAATTGGCAAGTCTGCCTCTCCTTCTTTATCTTCCTCACTGGTTAAATCAAGCACCACCATACCATCAACTTTTCCAGCAGCGCATGCCACCGGTATGTCACGCATTGGTATGCCAGCATCAGCAAGAGCAACTGCAGCTGCAGTTATACCTGCACATCTCGTCCCTGCCTCTGCATCAAGTACTTCGATGCAAACATCAATGGTGGCTCTTGGAAATAATTCAGTGAATATCACGTTCTCCAATGCTTCTGAAGTTACTTTAGAAATTTCTGTGCTTCTTCTATCTGGCCCTGGCCTTTTTCTTTCCTCGACACTAAATGAAGCCATATTATAGCGGGCATTTACCAAAGCTTTTGTAGGATCCTGGATGTGGCGTGGTAGCGCTTCTCTTGGTCCATAAACTGCTGCCATAATTTTGTTTCCTCCCCATTCTAAGTAGCATGAGCCATCGGCGCGATAAAGCACGCCAGCTTCAATTTTTATTTTCCTCAGCTCATCTGGTTTCCTTCCATCTATCCTTAAACCATCTTTCATTAACATTTAACCACCTAACATTTTTATGATTCTTTCAGTGAGCCCAAATGTATGAGCTTCTTTTTCAATTTTCCTTATAGCTTTAATTAGCAAATTCACTTTCTCATCCTCTCCTTTTATCCATATTCTTCCATTTTGACCAACAAATATCCAGCATCCAGTATGTTTCTTTAAAATGTTGAGCATTGATGCATTCTTTCCTATAATGCGGGGAACTTTTGAAGGCTGAACTTCAATGATTATTCCATCATCTATTTTCCTGCATGGTCTTCCTTTCATTGATATCTCTATATTCTTTGCTTCATTTATGTAAGAAATAATGGCTATGATTACGTCGCCAGATTTGAGATATTTTGATGTCTCTCCATAATCTACCTTCCACGGAGATTCTTCAGTAGTAAGCAATGCAGGATAAGGAGCATTTATATCAACAACCCATACATTTTTATAAACTTCTTCAACAACTCCTATGACGGTATCTCCAACACTTGGGTCATATACACCAGATAAAGGAATTACATTGAGATATTTGCCTTTTTCCTCCAGAATGCCAAGGCGAGATGAATATATTTTGTCCCCTTCCTTAAATGTTCCCTTGCCTGGCAATTTGTCTTTTGCATCTCCAACAACTGTGCCCGGTAAAACAATTTTTCTTATCATTTTAAAATCCTTGTTGCTACATCACCTTTTGTGAGAGCATTTAATCTTTCATAAAATTCTGTCTGCATTCCAGCAGGAAGTTCTACAACGCACATAAAGTCGCCATTAGCAAGCCACTCTTCCTTCAGCATCTTTGCCATCTTAATTACCTCTCCATATGCTCTCCCTGCATACTGTGCTGGAATGCGCACTTCTATTTTAACATTCTCCATACTTATTGGAATAATTGGACGAATTGCCTCAATAACTTTTTTCACTTGTTCTTCGACTGGCTTAACTGCATCAATATGCACGCCTGCTTCTTTCATTGCTCTCTCAATTCTATCGCGAGGATGAGGAAGCTTTGTATGTGGATCCATAGCGGAGCGGGCAATCCAGTCTACAATTGCCTTCTGCTT
>CAZNGK010000017.1:0-17113 GCA_964572575.1 uncultured Thermoplasmatales archaeon
GATGGAACTAAATCAACTGAAAGTCATTCACTCCATTTTCTCATTATCAGATGAGCTGCTACGCCAGCTCCAAATCCGTTATCTATATTCACTACAACTATGCCAGGCGAGCAACTGTTTAGCATTGCCATTAAAGCTGCTAAACCATTTATTCCAGTGCCATATCCAATGCTTGTTGGAACAGCTATAACTGGAGCAGAGGTGAAGTTGGATATTAGCGTTGGCAATATTCCATCCATTCCTGCAACAGCTATAACAACGCTTGCCTTACTTATTTCATCTGCATGCGCAACCAAGCGATGAAGGCCGGCAACACCAACATCATACAGTCGTTTAACTTCATTTCCCAGTTCTTCGGCTGTTATAGCAGCCTCTTCTGCTATTGGAATGTCGCTACTTCCTGCAGATGCAATCAAGATGTAACCATTGCTATTCCTCTTTTCACGCTTTCCAATTACAATCATTTTACATTCTGCATAATATTTGCAATCCTCAAAATTCCTAAGCTCTTCATAAATCTCCTTTCCTGCCTTTGTGATAAAAATTTTTTCCTTCCCAGCCATTTCTTTAACAATTTTTTTTATCTGTTCTTTTGTTTTTCCAGGAGCATATATTGCCTCTGGTATGCCACGCCTTAGGCGGCGGTGGAAATCAATTTTTGCAAATCTTATATCTTTAAAGGGGAGATTTCTTAAAATTTTCATTGCCTCATTTATGTTCGTCTCTCCTTCTTTCACTTTTCTAAGTATTTCTTCAACGTCCATTTTATGTCAATAAAATTGCAACATTTAAATGTTTCACAGTATTGTCTTTTAATGAAATGGAGGTATATTGGAGTAGTGGCAGTAATTTCATTTATTGCTGCTCTAGTTTTGTTTCCTCACATAATATATGACAAATTCATATGGAAGTATTTTATCGGCCCCGTAATAGCCGATGCTGTAGGACATGAAGTCAGTTATCATGGAGTGGTTGCAAGAGAAGGATATACAATTATTTCTGAAATATTGTATGGCTTGGGTTTAGTTGCATTCATTTATCTCTTGTATCTCTTTTTCGAGAAATACAAAATAAATGTAAACATGAAATTCATTCTTTCTGCTCTGCCTTTTATTCTTTATGGTTCTATTGCAAGAGTGCTAGAAGATATGGGAATTTTTCATGAGCCATTGTCATATGTTTTTATATCTCCATTCATATATGCCCAAATTGGCATTCTGTTTTTCCTTTCCATTATATATGGCTTACATTATAAAGAGGAAAAAAAATTTGTTTATATTTTAGTAGCCATAAACATTGTATATGTCCTCCTTTATTTTGTAGCTAATTTAAAATTGCATCCGGCAATCTTCATTCTATTTTCGATAATTTCACTTCTAATATATCATAAACAGAAAAAGAGGGATTACAATGCCTCGCTACTTTCATTTGGCATGCTTGCATTCCTTGCTTCTTTATTCATGCTTATAGATTCTGCAAGCGAATTTGATGCAAGAATTTTAATTGCCCCTCTTTTAGCCTTCATAATAACGACTGTGATATATATTCCTTCAAAATATTTCGATATAGTATTGTTAGCCGATAAGCTAAACAATCTCCTTTTATTTGGACACATGCTGGATGCAATGACAACATATTTTGCAGTCGTCGATCCACTGCATTTTGGCATTAGTTATGGCGAAAAACATCCTCTGCCAGATTTTCTGATGAAGAATTTTTACGGCATTGGTTATCCGATGCTAAAACTTTTTGTTGTAATTGCCATAATATATGTGATAGATGATTTAAAAATCAATTTGAAGAATACCATAAAATTCTTTGTCTTATTTCTTGGTTTATCTCCAGGATTAAGAGATTTACTCCGTATTATTGTTGGAGTATAAGATAACTTGTTGTTCTGACAGAACAAAATTGTCATCCGTTTGCAATAAATATATCATCAAACATTATAAATATCAATAAACAATATTGACTCATGAAGGACCTGTACGGCATATATGAAACTATAGGAGAGGACTTGAAATTTATTGCCACTTCAGGAGTAAGGATGAAAATGTTATTAAGTTTGTTGGAAGGTCCGAAAACATCAACTGAATTGAAAGATGAGCTTGGAATATCAGCTTCCACCATCATTCATTCTGCACGAGATTTAGAAAAAGAAAAGATGTTGATTGAAAAACCTGATGGTTATCATTTAACAACAATAGGAAAAATAACTGCGTTAAAATTTTCAGAAATAATAAAAACACTTTATGCCCTAAGAAAGAGTAAAGAATTCTGGATTAAACACCTCATAGATGGAATTCCTGAAGAATTTATTAGAGACATACACATGCTTTATAATCATGAACTTCTAAAGTCAAGCATAAGGAATGTATTCAAAACCTTGTCCATTTATATGGAAGTCACAAGAAAAGCAAAGAAATTTTATGGCGTGAGCCCAATTTTTGTAGATGCATTTGTGTCCTTAGTCACAAAATTGTTGAACAGAGGCACAGAAGTTAAATTGGTTATCACTGAAGAGGTTTTTGAAGAGCTGAAGAAGATAGACAAGAAGGGATTAACTGAAGTTATGAAAAACAAAAACCTCTCTATATGGGTAATGAAGGAGGCTCCGCCAGCTGCCTTCACAGTTACAGATTCTGTGTTCTCTCTTGGTTTATTTAATGAAGATGGTGTGTATGATCCGACTCAGGACCTAATAAGTTATGAAAAGGAGGCGATAGAATGGGGTAGACGACTCTTTGAATATTACAAGGCTAGAGCTAGAAAGGTTAGCGTGGAAGACATCTGAAATTGTCTTCCCCTTCCTTTCTGTTGCAAATGTTGCCTTAAGTAGTGTTGCAGTTCTATATATATCTCTGCATCTTTTTGGACTGCGCCTAAATCCATACTTACTCGTAAGTGGTTTTCTTGTCACTTTTAGTGTGTATTCACTAAATAAAATAACTGATGCAAGAGAAGATATAATAAATCAACCAATGAATGGAGAAATGAGTCTGAATAAGAACATAATACTTATAATATTTCTTATCTCTTATCTTCTCTCTTTAACAATTGGATTTACAATTAGTTATTTATGTGTAATAATCCTTTCAATTCCTTTTATGGTGGGAATAGTTTATAGTATAAAAATTTCTGATTTCAGACTTAAAGATGTTTTTCTTGGGAAAAATATTTCAATATCTGCTTCTTGGGCACTTGAGGCATCTCTTCTGCCCTTCATTTTTTCTCCAAATCTTCTCTTATTTATTTGTGCATTTTCCTTCATATTTTTAAAAGGAATGATAAACACAATACTTTTTGATATGAGGGATATAAAGGGAGACATGGTAGCAAATATACTTACTGTACCTGTAAAAATAGGAAAAAAGAAAACTTTTTTCCTTCTTTTGGCTTTAAATAGCCTTCTATTTATCTGGCTGGCAGTCTTTTTGCCTGTAATTGAGCCATATCTTTTTATTCTTTTATTATGTATATTCTATGGATACGCATATATCATATACTTCTACATTATTGAAAATCCTCCCCGCCAAATATATTCTCTTTTAGTGGATGATGAATGGCTGATATGGATGTTCCTCTTTTTCATATTCAGTCACTACCTCTAATTATTCCTTTGCCAATTTGCTGAACATTTTCAATAAAATATGAAAGACATATTCAGAAAACCATGCACAAGATAAGATTTTGTAGGCATGATAGCCATCCAGAAAATATTTATAGATTTCTTCTTTCAATCTTTTTTCATATTCTGAGAAGTCTATATTTCTGAAATTGGATCTTGAATGCCTAACTATTATCTCTGCTAATATTTTTGCACAAATCATAGACGGAAGAATACCATCTCCCAGAAGAGGTATTACATGTGATGCTGAATCTCCAACTAAAGCAAAGTTTTTGTTATATGGCTTCAAGGGTTTTGAAATTGGCAAAAAATCCCCCTTCCATTTTATAACATCTTCATAATTTCTCTTAAATTTTGAAGAATATTCCTTAAAATATTTTATTCTGGTTGTTCCAATTCCTATATTCCAGCTATCTTTTTTTGGAAAAAACCATGCATAGCCATGTGGCATTACATCCTTTTTAAACTCTATATAACATCTGTTTTTGTCTTTATTCAATTCCTCTTTTATTCCATATATTCCTACTCCTGTGTCTGGTTTATGCAAGCCCATCTTTTTCCTGATAAGAGAATTAATTCCATCTGCACCAATGCATATTTTAAATTTAATGTTCTGTGGTATTGCTGTATCTCCATTTGTGATATCTTTACATTTTGAGCCAATTCTTATTTCTCCTCCTTTTTTGATTCCTTGTTTCGAGAGCTCTTTTTCCACTTCCTCCTTACTGCATATAATATTTGGCAAGGCAATTCTTATATCACCATATTTTGTGGATATTATTGATTCATCAGTTATATTTTTTATTCCTTTTTTACTTTCGTAGATATCAAAAAAATCATATCCTGCCAAACTTGGTGTAATGCCCTCACCGCAGGCTTTTCTAAAAAAACCGTCATGTTCCTCAAGTAAAATGTAATCCACGCCTTCTTCTGCCAAAAATTTTGCCACAGTTAATCCTGCAATTCCACCGCCAATAATAAGAACATCAGTTTTTTCCATGCTTTTATTACAGTGTCATTTTAAAAATTTTTTAATATCATCAATTTGAAAATAAACGAATTTCTTTTTAATTATTTACGTCATGCTTTGATTATCTGCTTTTTTAAATTATAATGGGCTATCATTTTCGACTTTGGGCAACTAAATCAGAAGTAATTTTTGGGATGATAAAGTCAGCAGATGAGTAAGAAATATTTATAAACATATAGTTTTTTTATAGCTTGCGAGGCAGAATATGCAAAGGACAAGGATTGCTTGGATTTTACTGTGCTTATTTCTTTTCATTGCGACACCATCTACCAATATCTTAAGCAAAGGAAAATCCGAAATTGTTGAAGATAAACCAACAGAATCTTCGGGTTGGCCACCTGTATGGAATGCAGGCGATTATTGGATATATGATGTAATGATAAATACATCAATTGAAGACTGGTTTCCAATTTCTTTTCAGGGTTATATCAAGGATTTAAAATTCTCGGTGAATGATGTTGCTCCAACTACCTATACACTGAAATTTAATGGAAAAGTGAAAGGAAGTTTTAGAGCAGTTATTCATATTGATCCAGTTCCTTTTGATTTACGAATTTTTGCATGGCTAAGAAGAACAACCATTGATGGTCATGTGACCCTAACTAAGGAAGGTTGGGGATTGAAAGATATGCAGATAAAATTACATGGAAAAATGAGGATATTTCTTTTGCCAATACCTCTATTTATTCCTATTCCATTTGATGTTACAACAACGCTGATTTTTGATTCACCTTGGGTTTTATTTGGCTTCTCCAAGTTGGATATTGGAGAGTATTGGGTAATATATACCTCTCCATTCTATGCTCGCCTGACGTTATCTCTTTTCAGAATTTTTAGCAAGTCATTCAGTTTCGATGTTACCTCTCCCGAATGGCTGTATATTTATACGGAATGTGTCAGCAAAGAAAATGTTACTGTGCCTGCTGGAACTTATGAGGCATATAAAATATGGGTAGAGGAAGGTGGAGTGGTGGAATATTATTATGCTCCAAAAGTGAATAATATAGTAAAGCTACAGACAAATGAGGAACTCTACTATTTTAATTTTAAGTGCGAGTTAAAATCAACTAACTACGAATAATGTTTTTACGAATAATGTTTTGGATAGCCACCATTTATCCAACAAATGTAATAAATAAACTCTGCCTGCCATATTTCTTCATAAAATAAACATGTTTTAAAGATAGTGACAGACGCTTAAAATCATTCACTTTTCATCAATTCCTCAATTTCCATTATCATTATATTATACATGCAGAATTTTTTAGCTTGTTAAGGAAAGTGGATACCAAACATTTTTATTATAGTATTTCATATAGTTTCCATGGATGATTTGTCTTCTCTGTCATCCAAGGAACTTCGCCATGAACTTGGAAAAGCAGAGGAAAAGTATCGTCAGTTATGTGAAAAAAGAGACGAGCTCAATCAGAAAGCAAAACTTTTGAGAGAAGAAAGAGATATGCTGAATGATGAGAAGAAGAAGCTCATAGAGGAAATGCAGAAAACAAAGAATGCAAGAGATGAACTTGTTAGAAAAATGAAAGAACATAAGAAGAAAAGAGGAGAATATCAGGAGCAGGCGAAGGAATTAATAAAAAAGAAAAGAGATCAGAGAAAGAAATACAGAGGAAACAATGTTTTCCTCAGGGCAGAGGAATTGAAGCTTGAAATAAGGAGACTTGAGTATGAGCAGGAAACAGTGCCAATGAATCCGAAAGAGGAGGAGAGGATAATAAAGGAAATAAAGGAGAAAAGAGAAGAATATGAAAAACTTAAAAAAGAGCTTGAAAAGCAGCAGAACATAGAACTTGATTTGGAAAATTTAGATAACGCAATCAATCAGCTTTTTGAACTTGCAGATAGAGAGCATGAAATGGTTGTAAAATACTATCAGGAAAGCCAGGAATTGCATAATAAATTTTTAAAGCTGGTAGAAGAGATTTCAAAACTTATAAATGAGGCAAATGAGAAGCACAGAGAATATTTAGAAGTTAAGAAAAAGGCAGATGAATATCATCGCAAGGCAGTGGAAATGAGGAGCAAAATAATTGCCATAAGAAAGGAGAGGAGAGAAAGATATGAGAAAGCAATGAAAATGCTTGAAGAATTCAACGTGCAGGCTCGTCACATGATGGATGAAGACGAGATTGAGAAATTTATTGAGGAAAACATGGAAAAATTGAAAAAAGAAGGAAAAATATCTATTGGATTATAATGGCAGGCATTGCTATAGTTGGCTTACAATGGGGAGATGAAGGAAAGGGGAAAATTACAGATTTTTTTTCCTCCAAGGTAGATTGTGTAGTCCGTTATCAGGGAGGAAATAATGCAGGACATACTGTTGTTGTTGGGGAGAAATCATATAAATTTCATCTTATCCCTTCTGGAGTCATACAGGGCAAAAAGGTGGTGATTGCAAATGGAGTCGTTGTTGACCCAAAAGTGCTTATTGAAGAGATAGATATGCTCCATAGCCATGGTATAGAGCCTGATTTGATGGTTAGCGATAGGGCACATGTAATTATGCCATATCACAAGATTTTAGATGGAGCAGAAGAAGAACTGCTTGGAAAGAAAAAAATTGGAACAACAAAGAGGGGCATAGGTCCTTGCTATGCAGATAAAATTGCAAGATATGGCATAAGAATGGTGGACATTATTGATGAAAAAAGATTGAAAGAGAAGCTGGATAGAATAATTCCGATAAAGCAAAGAATTTTTGACTCATATGGACTTGGGAAAATAGATGGAGAAAAGATTTTGAGAGAATATGCAGAATATGGAAAAAAACTGAAGAAATATGTTGGAGATACAATCTATTTTTTGAATAGCATAATAGATGAAAAAGATATTATTTTTGAAGGTGCCCAGGGTTTCTTGCTTGACATTGATTATGGCACGTATCCTTATACAACGTCATCAAATCCTGTGGCTGGCGGAATATGCAATGGTGCAGGAATAAGCCCCAAAAAAATAGAGAGAATTATTGGAGTTATGAAGGCATATATAACGCGTGTCGGCATGGGCGCAATGCCTACAGAAGAAAGAGGAGAAGAAGGCGACTATATGGCTGAAAGGGGACATGAATATGGCACGACTACTGGAAGGAAACGAAGATGTGGATGGCTTGACTTGGTGGCTGCAAAATATGCTGTTATGGTTAATGATGTAGATGAAATAGCTTTAACAAAGCTTGATGTGCTGGATGGATTGAAAAAGGTGAAGATTTGCATTGGTTATGAATATGATGATAACGTTATAGAAGAATTTCCTTCAGCAATTGATATGCTTGAGGAATGCAAACCAATTTATGAGGAACTTGATGGATGGAATGGTTCATATGGAAAGAAGAAATATGAAGAACTGCCAGCAAATGCTAGGAAATATATCGATTTCATTTCAGAGTGGCTTAATAAGCCTGTCGGTATAATCTCAACAGGGGCAGGAAGAGAAGATACAATATTGCTATAAACCAATTTTTTCTGCTATTTCTTTCATTGTTTCAAGAGAGATAGAGAGAAATTCATCTAAACTTAATCCAATTTTTTCGCATTCCATTATTCTATTCCTATCAATCTTTCTCGCAAAAGATTTATCTTTAAATTTATTTTTCAAAGTTTTTATTTTAACTTCTTCAAGTTTTTTATTGGGCATAACTAAAGCTGAAGCAACTATTAAGCCTGATATGGCATCTGAAGCAATAAGTGCAAAATCAAGTTTGCTCATAGCTTTAAAACCAGTTCTTTCATTATGTGCTCTTATTGCATGCAAGGCTTCTTCAGGCAGTATTCCTTCAAGCATTTCAGCAGAAATTTTTCCATGCTCTTCCATGCTTGCCACTTCATAGTCTATATCATGAAGTAAACCAACTGCTCTCCATATCTCTTTATCCTCTCCAAATTTTTCTGCAAGCTTTTCCATAATAGCAGAGACTGCAATCATGTGTTTCTTCAAATTTTCATTTTTTACCTTTTCTTCAATAAGTTTTATTGCCTCTTCTGGAGTCATAAAAAGATATGATTATTCCTTTAATGAATTTATCTCCTACCCTTTATCTCCTATCTCTTATCTTTCCCTCAAATTCTTTTAAATCCCTTACCACATGGCTTCCATTCATATTTCCTTTTCTATCTAAATAAAAAGCCTCTATGCCAGCTTTCATTGGAGCCAGATAGTCAAATTCATAATTATCCCCCACATGAACTATTTCTCCTTTATCAACACCAAGCTCTTTGCATATTTTTTCATATACTTCCCTATCTTTTTTTGTTTTCCCAAAATTACTGACAACAGAAAAAATTCTCGAAAAATATTTTTTTATCTCAAGAAATTCAACTTCAATTTGTATAAATTCATTTGCTGCATTTGACGTAATTATAAGCATATTTCTTTTGCTAAGCCTCTCCAGAACTTCTTTTACCTCTGGATATAATTTTAATTTATCTACACAGCTCATCAAGATTTCCCTCCAGCTGACTTTTAAATCAAATTTTTTTATCCAATAAACGATGTCATACCATTCTAATGCCTCTGGCCCAACTTTTAAATATTCTTGCTCAACATATCTTCTTGCCTTTTCATATGGTATATTTTCCTTTTCTGCATATATCTGGGGAATTCTTTCAAGCCATACTGCATCGACATATTCTGAAGATGCCAATGTGCCATCTAAGTCGAAGGAAACAATCATTTTTCCACCGCATATGTATTTCCTTCCCACTCAAAAATTTTTAATCTTCCTCCCTTCCATCTTTTTGGCTTTCTAACAAAAAATGTTTTATATGTTTCTTCATCCATTACATAAAGTCCTTCTTTGCTCTCATGCAAAACAACTGCATCCTTCTTTTTAACTTCTACCTTTATTGCTTTTTTCATCTCTCTTTTATAAAGATATTTTTTTTCCTCATCCATGCTTTCAAGTTCCATTTTCTTGCCTACAGAAATGATTCTATAAAGTTTTCCATCAATTTTAACAAAATCATCTACTTTATATTCAGGAAATCTTATTAAGTATGTATCCCTGTATACATCTTTGCCATCTTTCCTGCCCACAAGTGATGAGGAAATTCCATATTCTGCGCCAAACTCTTCCTTCATTTCTTTTGCCAAAATTGCTGCCACCTTCTTATCACCGATGTAATAATCAACACCATTTTTCGTCTTCACTCTTTTAGAAATGAAAGAATCTCTTTCCTCTACTCTTCTTTTCACCAATTCATCTACTTCTTTTTCCTCACTTTCTCCAGCTCCTCTAACCTGCAAAATTGCTTCAAAATATCCTCCTTTTATCAATGAACATCGTTCGCACAATCTTTCTTTCTCTCTTATCTTTATTTCTTCTTCTTTCCTTATTTCTCTCCCCTCAAAAATTCCTGTGCATTTCACTTTTCCCTTCTTAATATCTATTTCAACATTCACATCTATTTCTGCTTCAATCTTACTTCTTATATATTCCTCTAGGTCTTTCCAATAATTTCCTTTCCTCCATTTACCTTCTATTCTATAAGCATTACAATTTCTGCAAAAAGTAACACTTATTTCTTTTGGCACTTTTATCAATTCTTTCTTTTTCAAATAGCAATCAAGACATAGACCATTGTATGTTTTGCCCTTCTTTCCACATTCAACACAGAACATTTTAAATTAAAGCAAATTGAGCATGAGGAATTCCACAAATCTTTATAATATTTTCCCTGTCAATTAGCCCCATTTCTATACCACATTTAACAGTCCTCTCACCAACTAAATTTCCAATGGTTGCTTGACTCAAATGCCTTTTTAAAAGTTCTTCATCACCTATAACATCTTCATAAAATTCTTTTGATATGCAAAATTCTATTTCCCCTTCCTTCAAAGTTTTTCCTATCAGCTCTGCATCGCATGCAGCCACAAGAGTTTCGACACCAACCTTATATACTTTAATACAAATTTTATTCGCTTGTGAGTCTGTATTTTCCATGTTTTGGCTCAAATATAATCCCCTCTTTCCTCATTTTGCTCAATAATTTTTCAACTGTATCTCTATCTATTCCCTCTTCCTGAGCCCTTATTATTATTTCCTCAACAGGAGCAGGAGCATCTGTTTCATGACATATTTCTCTTATTATGTCTGTAATGATTCGCATCCTATCCTTCTGCGTTTTGGAAATTCCTGTAGTGATGATATCAATATTAAATGCTTGAAGCTCTCTTTCCATCCCTACTTTTGTTAGGTAATATTCAACTATTTTTATAGCCCTTTCAGCATCTTCAGCAGATACAACATTTGAAAGACGCATCCTTGCTGACGCTTCAGCAATTCTTATAAATGCTTCAAGCTGGCGTGGCGTGAATGGCACCGTTTCCTTCGACTTTGATCTCATGTCGACGTAATATTCCTTTATTTTTTCCATTGCTTCATCTGTTAATATTGGGAAAATGTTTCTTTTTGCATATGCAATATATTTTCTCAGAAATTCTGGGTCGAGCGCCGGCTTCATTTTCTCTATTTCTAACTCTGTTTCATGTTCAGCCATTTCTCCATATTTATGAGCTTCGAGAATATGACCTGCCATTGCCTCGTCTCTCTGCCTATCTGGCTTATCGGTTAGAGGAAAGATTAAATCAAATCTGGAAAGCAATGCAGGAGGTATGTTTATTTGATCTGCTATAGGAGCATATTCATCAAATCTTCCAAATTTTGGATTTGCTGCTCCAAGCAAGGCACATCTTGACTTTAAAGTTGCATTTATACCTGCTTTTGCAACGCTTATTTCCTGCTGTTCCATTGCCTGATGTAAAGCATCTCTGTCCTTTGGAGTCATTTTATCAAGCTCATCGACACAGGCAATTCCCAAATCAGCTAGCACCAATGCCCCTGCTTCCAATGTCCATCTACCTTCTCCAAATTCATCGCTTCTGACTGCAGAAGCAGTCAATCCTGCTGCACTGCTTGACTTGCCAGAAGTATATATACTACGGGGAGCTAACTGAGAAATATAACGTAGCAACTGGCTTTTTGCAGTTCCAGGGTCGCCAACAAGTAAAATATGAATATCTCCTCTTATTCTTGTGCCATCTGGCATAAGCTTTGGTACGCCTCCAAAAAGTTGTAAGGCGAGGGCATCCTTTTCTGTTTCAAGTCCATAAATTGTTGGAGCAATTGATTTCCTTATTTTCTCATAAAGCATTGGGTCTTGGCTGATTTCCTTTATTTTCCTCTCATCTTCCTCACTTATTGCAATTTCTTCAAAAGCCTGCTCTTTGATTTCGATACTATTTGCATCCATTACCTTGTTAAATTCTGTAAGCTTTATCCTTCCACTCCTCCTTGCTTGCACTCGTAGCACGCCATTTACAGTAATTCTATCTCCAGGAACAATATCTCCAACCAAATCATCTTCAAGATAAATAACGAGGCGCATTGGCTGAGCACCACCTCTCAGCCCTTCTGGACTTTCTTGAAGTTCAATTTTTTGTGAGTCAATGAAGCGGGATTCTTCAGTAAGAAGCTTAAATGAGGATTTTCTCCCACATCCTCCTTGGTCGGAATAACATTCGGAAGGTTCAATCAGAATATTTTCTTCCTGAGGAACTTTTATTATTGCTCCACATTTTTGGCATTGAAAAGCTGCATCCTCGAGCTTGGGCCTTACTTCTGTAACTTTTTTTACTAAACCATCAACAGAAATGAATTTTCCGAGATGGACAGCTCTCAAATCTCTAATCTCAATTTTCTTTGCATCTGGTAAATTTCTTACTCTAAAGCGTAAAAGCGCCTCTCCTGCTGTCTCTATAAGTTTTAAAGCCTCCTCCGCTGCATAAATTGTTTTATATGGCCTTTCCAGCAGATGTTCTGCAAGCTCTGAATCATGCCTATCTATATCCCAGTAATCAAGCACCAAGCTTTTTTTCTCTGGATAAAGCAGAGAAGCACTTTCTATCTTATCTTTGCAATACTCCTGAAAGAATCTTTCCCATTTTTCAATTAAGGTCTCCAGACTTGAAATAGCCACAAATTGTAAACATTTTGCTGTTTATAATCTTCACCACCCGCCTGCTTTGTTTTAAAAATTTTTTGGGTGCTGATATTACTGATACCGTGCCGACATAGATGATGCCAGATATTTTTTATCTTGCTCTTATGGTATCTAATACAACTCCTGTAATGTTGTGTTTTCTCATCCTATCAATGAAAAAATTTCGTTTTATAAACTACAAGTTAGGGAATGCAGACGGATGTCTCTTTATCCATACATTTCTCAACTTTGTCAGCCAATGTTTATTACATATGCTTTCATTTCATCAAAATTGCTGTTATCAAATAAGTCATATGCAATAACTTTTATTTTGTGCAATCCAACAACATTTTCATCCCATATCCAATAGTATGGATAGGTATAGTTTGTATGCTTTATTTCATTGTCAACATAAAATTCCACTTTTTCAATACCGCTGTTATCATTTGCCTCAACAATAATTGTTATTCTCCCAATAATAACTGAGAAGGGCAATGGTATCACCTCTCTATCATTGATATACAGTGCTTTCATAGGTCTTGTTATCTCAACAGCAGGAGGCTGGCTATCTTCCTCAGTTATATGTGCAGAAGTGCTATCATTTGCAATATTTCCTATGCTGTCTTCTACAACCAATTGCACTGTATAGTCCCCAATATTGGTATAAATATGCTCTGGATTTTGCTCATTGCTTGTTGTGCCGTCGCCAAAATCCCAATGCCAGTTATATGGGGGAATGCCACCACTTGCAGAGCCATAGAATTTTATTGCATGCCCAGCTACTCCGCCATATGGACCATTTGCCTCTGCAGTCAGTGTTTCATATATAATTGCCTCTGTAACATCGCTTGAAGAATTCTTCAAGCTATCAAATACTGTTAACTCTACCATATAGCTTCCAGCTTTAGTATATGCATGTTTTGGGTCTTCTTTGCCACTTGTATTTCCATCTCCGAAATCCCAGTGCCATGTATATGGAGGAGTGCCAAGATAGGCTGAGCCATTAAACTCGATAGCCTCTCCAACCTTTCCATAGTATGGACCATGAGCAATTGCAGTTAAGTTGCAACATACATACCATACCCATACAATATCTCCTCCAGTATTTCCTGCATCATCTGTCATGTTCACCACTACAATATTTTTTCCTTCAAATAACTCCAGAGGTAACTCAAAGTTAACCTGTTTATAAGCCATTGGAAGAGTATCTGAATATCTCCTTTCTTTATTTCCTGCAATAACTTTCCATTCCATCTTCACTATTCCTGAGTCGCTATCAACTGCACGCCCACTCACATTTATGCTTGCACCATGAGATGCATTAAAAATACTGTTCCATTCTGGATATTCAATTTCCACAATTGGGGGAGTTGTATCGTCTATGGAGACAGAATCAATTTTTTTAACTGTAGCTCCATTTATAAGCAATATAGCAATAGCCAACGCATACAATATAGCTTTTATTTTCATCATTTTTATCCCCCTCCTTCTATTTATAGATTTTTGTGCACTCAAGTGATGCTCTTAACGAAAATTAGAGAATGATTGTGTTGGGTTACTTCATCATCTTATCTCTATCATCAGTTATTTTACTTTTGGAGAACAATCTTTCATGATCTAAATCTTTAAGTTAACACCACAGTAGGTCAGCGTTTTTGGAAATGAATGAGATTTGTTGATATCTGCGGTCTTCAGCTTTCTCGCCTCTATTTCATTCTCAAAAACGAGATTGAAAGAGTTTTTGGTATGCTATCATATCATTTCATTTTCCACCCAAATTTTCCACGCAAAAGTTATATCTCTTATCTTTATTTATCAGCATGAAGAAAATGGCATTGATTTTGCTGTGTATCACAACATTTATTGCACTATTTATTGCACCATCCTTTCATGCTGGAAATGGCTCATACGTCATACAATGGCAGAAGAGCTATGGAAAGCTACCATGGTGGTCAGCTCGATATGAAGGTCCTCAACCTGTAGGAGATGCTGACAATGACGGAAAAAATGAACTGCTTATAGGAGGAAGAGATCCTTTCCTCAGAATAATGAAATGGGATGAAGGAAAGCAGACTTACTACGAACAGGCTAAGCTTATTGACCCCGTCTTTGGCATAGGCTACAGTTTTTTGGGCTTTCCCCAACCTTTTGGCTCTGCTACTGGCTTCAGCATTGCAGACATAGATAATGATGAGAAAAACGAGATAGGCGTTGCCTGGGGTCGCCATTTCTCAGCTTTCAAATGGAATGGACAAAAATATGAAAAGATGGGGATGTATGTAATCAGTGATTCAAGAACGTGGGAATCTACACTTGACTGCATAGTGGGAGATGCAGACAATGATGGAAAAAATGAAGTGGTTGTAACAGGTGGATACAGAAGTGGGAAGGCAGAGGTTATTGTGCTGAACTGGGACGGAGAAAAATTTGTAAAGGAATCAGAATGGAATGCACCTGGTAGTTGGTCAGTTTACTTTCCATGGATTGCAGATGTTGATGAAGATGGGGAGAATGAAATAATATGTAACACAATGAATGCATTTGCTCTTAACTGGAATGGAAATAGCTGGGTTGCAGATGTTGTGGCTATACATAACGATTCATATCCATTTGGTTGCGTATCCAAAGATAGTGATGGAGATGGGAAACCAGAGATTCATGTAACTTTTTATGCTCCAATGCTCAAAATTTATGAATACGAAGAAGGCGTCTACAAAGAAAAGGCGAGCTTTTACTGGGAAAGGGAGGAAGGCACAATTGAAGCTATTGATGTTGGCGATGTTGACTATGACGGAATTGCAGAAGTAGTGGTGGGAACAAATCATATCCACATTTTGCAGTGGAATGGAGAAAATTATGAGGAGGAGTATGTTATCACCTCCACTCATGGACTACTTGCTGTCACATGCATTGGCGATATGGATAATGATGGGAAAAATGAGATTCATGCAGGCTCAGTTGGCGAACCTATTGGCGGGGAATATGAAGCTTGGATATTTAAATATGTGGATTAAATATGTGGACTAGCCTGCAATTTCTTTTTCTGCAACAAGCATTTTTGTCTTTATAACTGCATCAGGATTCAAAGAAATGCTATCTATTCCCTTCTCCACTAAAAATTCTGCAAATTCTGGAAAATCAGAGGGCGCCTGCCCACATATACCAACTTTCCTATTATATTTTTTAGCTATTTCTATTAACTTTTCAATCATTATTTTAACAGCCTCATTTCTCTCATCAAATAAATGAGCAACAAGATTTGAATCTCTATCTATTCCTAAAATAAGTTGTGTTAAATCATTTGAACCAATGGAAAAGCCATCGAATATTTTTGCAAATTTCTCTGCAAGAATTACATTTGAGGGAATTTCGCACATCATATAAACTTCTATATCTCCCTGTTTTAATCCAAATTCTTCCATTGTCTTCAGCACTTTTATTCCTTCTTCTGGCGTCCTGCAGAATGGCACCATTACCTTCACATTTTTCAAGCCCATTTCATCTCTCACTTTTTTAATGGCTTTGCATTCAAGTCCAAAGGCTTCCCTAAATTTCTCGTCATAGTAGCGTGAAGCACCCCTCCATCCAATCATTGGATTGCTTTCTAATGGCTCATATAAGTTTCCTCCGATGAGGCTTGCATATTCATTTGTTTTAAAATCTGAAAAGCGGACAATAACATCATTTGGATAAAATGCACATGCTATTTTTGCAATTCCCATTGCAAGCTGATCAACATAAAAATCTTTTTTGTTTTCATAGGTTCTCGTTTTCCTTTCAATTTCCTCAACAATTTCTCTTATTTTTCTCTCACGCGCCGCCTTAAGCCTATTGTATTCAACTAATGCCATTGGATGAATTCCTATATGAGAACTTATGATAAATTCTATCCTCGCCAGCCCGACGCCATCATTTGGAATTTGAGCTAAAAGAAATGCTTTTTCCGGTATTGCAACATTCATCATTATCTTTGTGCGTGTTTTTGGAGTGTCATCAAAAGAAATTTCCTCCTCTTCATATTTTAAAAGTCCCTCATAAACTCTTCCCACTCCTTCTGAGCAATCTACAGTTATTTCATCTCCATCCTTTATAACTTCTGTTGCAATTTTTGTTCCTATGACCGCTGGAATACCAAGTTCTCTACTTACAATAGCAGCATGACATGTTCTGCCCCCTCTATTTGTCACTATTGCTGAAGCAATTTTCATTATTGGCTCCCAGTCAGGGTCTGTCATTTCTGCAATAAGCACATCTCCTTCCTTAAATTCCTCAAGCTCATCTACATTTTTAATTACTCTTGCCATCCCCCTTCCAATTTTATTACCAATAGCCTCTCCTTCAACAATCACTTTCCCTTTCTCAAGAAGTTTGTAAACACAAAATGAGCTTCTTCTTGAATGAACCGTTTCAGGACGAGCCTGTAAAATAAAAAGCTCATTTGAAACGCCATCTTTTGCC
>CAZNGK010000018.1:0-16882 GCA_964572575.1 uncultured Thermoplasmatales archaeon
GGAAGCCAAATCTTGAATCAAAGCTTTTGAAAATAGCATCTGATGCATTTAAAGAGCTTTATGGAAAGGAGGCAGAGAAGAAAGCTATACATGCAGGACTGGAAACAGGTATAATAGGGGAAATTACAGGCATAAATGAAATAATTTCTATTGGCCCCCAAATAGAGCATCCACATAGTCCAGATGAGAGAGTTCATGTGGAAAGTGTTGAAAAATTCTGGAAATATCTGCTATATCTGCTTGAAAGGATAGCAAAAACGTAGAGGATAGGAAACATAAAACATGAAAAAAACAATTTTCTTCGCCGTTCTCCTTCTTTTTCCTTTAAATTTTGGAAATGGCGATATAAAAGAAACATATATGGTGGAGATGAGAGATGGAACAAAGCTTGCTACAGATGTATATTTGCCAGGAGATGGAAGTTATCCTGTCATACTTATAAGAACGCCTTACAATAAAAATTCATTTGGAGATGAAGCAGAGGAATTTTTGAAGAGAGGATATGCTGTAGTTGTTCAGGATCTAAGAGGAACATCTTCATCAGAAGGAAAATTCAGAGCTTTTTTGGATGATGGATGGGGAGAAAATCAGGATGGAAATGACACTGTGCACTGGATTTTAAGCCAAGAATGGTGTAATGGCAGAATTGCAGTATGGGGTGGCTCTGCTATGGGAATAACTGGCTATATGCTTGCTGGAAGTTGCAATGTAACGTGTATGCTCATTGCCATAGCTGCTTCAAATATGTATAAACATGCAGTTTATCCTGGAGGAGAATTTAGAATTGATGCTGAGGAATGGCTTAAGGGGCAGGATGCTGAATATATGGTGGACATATTTGAAGAGCATTATAACTATGATGATTTCTGGCGACAACTTGATTTGTCTACAAGATATGAATTTGTCAATATACCGATTTATCATATAGGTGGATGGTTTGACATTTTTGCTGAAGGCACCATTGACACCTTTCTAGGGCTGAAGAGCAAGGGTGAGCAGAAGCTTGTTATGGGACCATGGACTCATGGAAATTTTGTTTCACCTGTTCAGGGTGAGCTGATTTTTCCTCTTAATTCTCTTTTTAATCCCTATGAGGAAACATTCAGATGGTTTGATTACTGGATGAAGGGAGAAAATACTGGGGTCATGGAAGAGCCGCCAATTAAATTTTACATGATGGGGGAGTGTTCAACAAATACAGGCTATACTGCAAATGGTGAAGGAAATGAATGGTGGTACAGCAATGAATGGCCTCCATTTAATGTAAAAATGGAGAGAATGTATCTGCATGAAAATAATTTGCTTGACTACAATGCCCCTCTGCATGAAAAGCCAGATTCATTTTTATACGACCCTTCTAATCCCGTTGCCACTGTTGGCGGAAGGAATTTGGTGGTGGCGAGCGGACCAATGAGGCAGAATGAGATAGAGGAAAGGGAGGATGTGCTTGTTTATACAACTCCTCCATTAGATGAACCACTTGCAATAGCTGGAGAAATTATAGCTCATTTATGGATAAGTTCTACAGCCAAAGATACTGATTTTTCTGTCCGCCTGTGTGATGTATATCCAAATGGAGAATCTTATATTATTTCTCATGGAATTTTAATGGCGAGGCATAGGATATCTTTTGAAAGAGAAGATTTTCTTGAAGGCGGGATATATGAAATCAATGTAAGCTTGGGTAATACCGCCATTATTTTTGATAAAGGACATAGAATAAGAGTTGATATTACTTCAAGCAATTACCCAGCTTTTGAGAGAAATCCAAATACAGGAGATGCATTCAGAAGAAATGAAACTTTTGTTATTGCAAATAACACAGTATATCATGACAAATTGCATCCCTCATACATTTTACTTCCAGTAATGGAAAAATTTGAAATAAAGCCAGATAATGGAATTTATTTTGCAGGTAGAAAACTGCTTCCTGCAAGAAACCTGATTATATTTGGGCAAGTTAATTTTGAAGTAAGTGCAAATTGCGATAGAGCAATCTTTTATTTAGACGGAAAAATGATGCATGAAGACAGTGAAGAGCCATATACATGGCATTTCGATACCAGAGCTTTTGGATTTCACAAAATAAGAATAGAAATTTATAGAAACGAAAGAATGGTGGGAAGGGAGTTGCAAGCCTTTATTTTTAATATTTAATTTCATGCTTTATAAGGTGTTGAAAGAAGTTTACTAAATAGATTGTCGAATAGATTGTCAATGCCAAAAATGCTTTTTATTATTAAAGTGAGGAAATTATTCTCATGCATGAATCTGTTGTAGGATGTAGTAATGGAAACTGGAATATACTCATAATCTTTTTCATTATTTGTGTTTATTATTTTGATAGAGCCTGTAAATTCACTGTCTATCTCTGCAGGAACCTTCACTATAACCTTTACAGTTTGTTCTTCACCTGCTCTTATACTTCCTGAAAATGGTCTGAAAGTCCACTTCCCCCAAGATGGCCAACTTTGAATTTTCCATTCTAATACACTATCTGGAATTCCTGTATTTTTTATGATAATTTCACCTCTTATATATCCGCCAGGTCTAACATTGTTCCAATTAAAAGAACCTTCCACCTTTAATTTTGATGAGCTGAAAGAGAATATACGCAAAAATTCTTCCCAGTTGCAGGAGAATGAAAACAATAAATAGTCATATGAGTAAAAATATGAACGACTATCTGGAAAATATATCGACAATCCATGACAACCCTCTCTTCCACTTGCATGATATTCATTTATTATAACGTTATTAAATGCGTTCTTGACATTTTGAATATCTTGTAAGATAGTTTGATTCGTTTCATATTTTTCGTACTTCTGCAGAAAATCGTATAAATCAGCTAAAAAATCCCAATCTTCATCTACTTCATGAGTTTCTATTCTTGCTTTTTTGATTGCATCATAAGAATAGAATAAATTATACATCATATCTCTACTAAGTTTATCTATTGCCTCAACCAGATGTGAACTTTTATTTGTTTCACAGGCACTCATTGCAAACCACCATTTCTGTATGGATGATTCTCTCATCCATTCCACAATTCTCCTTCCTATCTCTACTGAAGAAATTTCTGGATTAGATTTCAATAAACTGCATAATTTTCTTATTGTATTAGATGCTTCCCATATGTAGTAGGAGCTTGTTGGCTCGCTTCCAAGATAAACATCAACACACTCTCTAAGTTCATATACACTTTCGATTGCACCCATTAAACAAGGAGCGGTAAAAGCTATAATATCTACCCCTCCCGCATTATGGATGGCTCTCCTCATTTCATCCATTGTCATCCATCCATCATTAGTTTCATCAGAACATGCCCCCATCCAGCCACCGCCGTGATTGTATATTGCCAAAAAATATCTTTTAGCGGAAAAATATTCTTTGCAATATTTTATAAATTTCTCTAAAATGTTTCCACTGCCCATATCTACTTCTCCCCAATCCGCTATAAATTCTCTGTTATGATATTCGTCTATATACCACAGTTTTGCAGTATCATATGTTGTATCCTGTAATGCAACAACTCTTACACCACTTCCTGAAGAAGCTTCCTTCGAAAAAATATCCAATATATCACCACAACCATCGGCATCATCATAAAGCATGATAGTCCATTTTCCTATATTCGTAGTTTCTTTAAGAGATGTATTACCAGCGTTTCTTATTGGTATTATTAAAATCAGTATAGATATCATAACCAAGGTAACCAGATTTTTTGTGTAAAACCTCCTCATTTTTCGTTCCTCCCAGATTAATATTTAATTTATATTTAAAAATTTTACTTGATGCTGTCTTCTCCAAGTTTTTATAACATCGCAGAAAAAGGAATGAAAACAGTTGAATTCTTGTATTATTTCTCAATGTAATACCGAAAGTGAAAGTATTTGTAATTCCTCATGTACCCGAAAATATCTTTATCCCAAGGCAAGCTCAGTTGAGTTGACAAAATGGTTGCTATAATTTTATTGTTTTCTGTCCCTTATATTTTCCTTCATAGTATTTTGAAGGTTTTGATGCAAGTTTCTCAAAAACTATCTGACAGAATCTATCACCAGTTTTTAGTTCTATTTCTTGGTAAGTATTGAAGCAGGATAATGTTAGGCAACCTTCAAAACCAACATCTACCTTTCCAAATGATGAAAGTATGCCTTTCCTTGCATACGTAGAACGAATCCATAATTGAGCTGTAATATCCTTTAGTTTTATGTATTCCTTTGTAGAAATTGCAAACCATTTAAGAGGAGCTATTTTTGCCCCCTTCCTTATTTCCCCATCGATATAAATTTCTCCTATGGTTAAATCGTAGCCATTTGGAGTGAGATTCTTCTCACTAAATGGTTCAATTTGTATGCTTCCTCTCAAAATTGCTTCTTTAATATCTTTATCTGAGAGTATCATTCCAACAATTCAACATTCTTCGCTCTCGGCCCCTTGTCAGTATCTACCAAATCAAACTTTACCTTCTGTCCTTCTCTAAGGCTTACAAAGCCTTCCTTCTTCACATCAGAGTAATGAACAAAAACATCTTTTTGTCCATCCACTCCAATGAAACCATACCCTTTCTTATTTACCCATTTTTTTACCGTTCCTTCCATATTTCCACCTTCTTACATGCCGAGGTTATATAAATAAGTTTGGAAAGAGGTTTAGGCAAGATGAGAAATTTTCTGAAATAAGAAATGCATCAAATTTCTAATTAACATGGCGATAAAACAAAAGGTCATCCAATTTTATATTCTTTTGTTTTTTTGTCTTTATCTTCTTTTAATCTTTTCAGCATTCCTTCCATATTTTGCCAGTGAGATCCAAGCCAATATATTCGTCCACATTTTTTGCACTTCCAGAATACATTTGAATTTTCCCATACATATTCAGGAACATTCCCCTTTGCTTCTTCTTTCTTAATCCCCACCACAGGAACATTGCATACAGTACATCTTGACAAAACATTTCCTCCTATTTCAAGATTAAAATGTGTTACTACCTTTCTAAGCTGTTCCTCAAGCTCTTTCTCATCTATGTAAAGTGAAACATCTGCTTTTCTTGCAAGAAGTTTGTCTCTGGTGATTATAATCCTTCCCTCTTTCCTTGCAAACTCTATTATCTCTTCATCCTCCATATTTTTTACATACTCAGTATCATAGCCCAATATGCGAAGCCATTTTGCAAGCGTGCCAAGCATTTCGTCGCACAAAAATTTCATTCAAAAACAAGATTTGGACATTTTTCAAGCGTGATTTTTGGTATCTTAGCCCTATATTTCTCTCTCTTCATGGCATCATATTCATCTTCTCCAATTTCCTGCAATAACTGCCTGCCTCTTTCCCTTGCCATTTCCATGCTCTTATCAATCTTTATTCTTTCTCCTCTGGCCAAGAAATTCACAAGGAAATTCCATGCAATTCCCACTCCATAAGGCAGTCCTTCAAGTATCATTGTTGTTCCTTCAACTGGATAATTCCATATGCCCAATGGATCATCTCCAAGTTTGGCTAATGGCAATCCCATTGCAGCTTCATACTCAGGAGTGAATGTAGGATCTGCAGTTACCCATTCATCATTTACATATACCTCAGCAGTTCCATGTAACATGAAAGAGCCTAAGGCATCATACCATCCTTTCATAATTGGAGATACTTCAATCATGTTTTGATACAATGGCTCAACCAAAGCCAGGCTATATAATTTATATCTCGCTTTAAGTCCACCAGCTCTGCAAAGTGCAGCAAATAAAGAAAGCTGGTGAATGCATGTTCCGGTTCCTCTCCGCAAAGTATCTACTTCTCTATCCAATCCTACAAACGCCAGCTTTATATTTTTTTTAACAAAATCAAAGACATTGTTTGCATATTCCCATTCATCAAGCTGATAGGCTCCCAGTTCATTTGCCATTGCAATAATTTCCTTGGCATGAGGATTGCATAAATGTGTGGGACGCAAATATCTTTCATTTGATTTGCAGTAACGCATACCTGGCTTATATTCTGGTATATCATACGATGGCTTATTTGGTGGTGGAGGATTTTTACTTGCCGCCCTGTTGCTTCTCATGATATAAACAGGGTGCATAACTATCATCTTCACTAACGGTGGCAAAGCTCCAAGAGTTACGCGGAGCATTTTCCACGGAATTATATAGCCTTTCTCTTTCCATTCCTTTAACATTTTAACCCTCCATAAGAATTCTTCTCATTTCTTCTGCACATCCTCTTATTTCCTCTCCTTTTACTCTCTCCACTTCAGGCTCAAGAACCACGCCCTCCCTTCCACATGCCGGGCATTCTTCATGTATCTTTACTTTATCTCCAGTTACTATAAATCCTGGATAGCTTAGGGCAAGGGAATCAAGGAAGGCAAATCTTCCTTCCTCTCCGTAGCCAACCTGCTCACCATTTTCATCTAGGACCATTGGATGGAAATATGTAGTGGGAACATGCAGATAATGCCCCTCAGGACAGTGAACCATGAAGCCATTTGCCTCCACCATTGCATACAGGTCTAAGCAATTTTCTGAAGGTGTGCCGAGAGTGTTCTCCACTTTTTTCCTGAATTCTTCAACTGGCATCCTCTTATCTTCATAAACTTTCCATCCTCCGCCAGTCAGCACCGCCCCCCTTTCGCCAAAATCATATGATATGCCATTTTCAATTAATCTCTCCATTACCATATTTAGAATGAATGGAGCACCAGCAAAAATAATTCTCTCCTTTCTTTTATCCATCTCTTCCAGCCATTTTGTAATATTTTTAATCATTTCCTCATTCATTTTCTTGGTGACAGATTTTGCAATTTTGCTCATCATTTTTTCTTTAAAATTAAATGTTACACCCATTGATATACGAAGTATATCTGTCGTTATTTTTTTGTCTATTGCAACTCTAACATCCTTAACAACGTCATATAGTACGTGGGTTACCTTGCCCACATATATATTTGTCTTTTTTGGATTCGGAAACAGCAAATAGGCATTGCTGTCATAATCCCACCAGTGACTCAGCATTTCTATTGCACATCTCGCTATTGCATACTGTCCCATTTTGTATGTTTTTTCATCTCTTGGAATAAAAGTGAATTTTCCGGTTGTTCCACTACTAAAACAAACTGTTATTCCAGCTTCCTGAAAAGCTTCTATAACATCATCATACGATGGCTTTTTTCCCTTTATTACTATTTTTGGAATCTCTGTTGACATTAAATTTGTCAGCCATACTGCAAAGTCTCTTCCGGAAGGATAGTCCTTAAAAAAGCGATGAGGAAGCAATGGTATCTTACCAAAATCCTCTATACTTTTTATATCATCAGGTGAAATCCTTTTTTCTTTACACATATTCCTGTAAAATTTATTGTTTTCATAATGATGAATGAAGGTATATTTCACCGCCTTAAATCTATATTCATCAGCTTCCTGTTTGGACAGCCCATACATACTTTCTGCTTTATAAAGAGCCTCCTCCACAGGTGTAGAAATAGATGAAGGAAAGTAATTCTTTAATCTATCATCTAATTTTTTTCTGATATCTCTGTGGAATTCGAGCATCAATGCTATATCCTTAAGTAAATAAAACAATTTTTTTAAGATAAATTTTAATTTAGTTAAATTTTGTTTTAACTATTGTCAAAAGTGTAACTTATTGCAAATTGTTAGTTTGTTTTAGATACACTTTATGACTTTTTTATAGCTTATCAAATAAAAATAGATATGCTATTTCCCTGCAATCTACTTGTAAATAAAATTGTTTATTTCTTCTTTGACAGTTCAGCTCTTTGACGGTTCAACTAAATCATCAATTATATATAGCGCAAAATAATTAAAATCATGATAAAAAAATTCCTTGTTTGTTTCATCATTCTTTTAGTTAGTTTGTCTTCTGTGAATTCACTAAAAATGACTGTGAATTCACTAAAAATGGATTCTGCTGAAAGCTTTTCAGATAACGAAAATATCAATTTTGTAATAGATAAGCTTAAGGAAATTCAGGAAGGAGGGATTGATAAAGAGGAGATAGATTCTTTCATTGAAATTTTGCAGGAAAAATTTGGAGGAGACAGCATATACGTAAATGCAATGTGCAAGATAGCAGCAATAGGAGCCGGGATATTACTACCTCCTTTTCTGCCTTTAAGTCCTGTTCTTATTGCTTTTCCTTTTGTCGTTCTTGATACAACTGGTTTGCAGGGGCATTGGTGTCATGGCGTGCATATAGCCATATTCTTTTCTTTTGTTGGAGCTCCCATCTATGTGATGCTTCCAGCAATTTTTATCATTGCTGGATTTGCTGGTGTGGTAATAGGTATTGTATTTGATTGAATGTTAAAAGCCATTTGTTGAACGTTAAGGAGAAAACATTATGTAATTTGCAACATTTATTTCCAATGAAAGAATTTCAAATTCACAAAGGCAAGGTATATCTTCTGCCTGTAATTCATGGGCTGGTAGATGAGAGCAAGAAAGTAGAGAATGCTTTTTACAAAATTCATCCAGAATGCGTGGCTATAGGCGTAGCTCCAGAAGACATTGAAATTATGGAGAAAATTAAAGGAAATGAGGAGTTTGAAATGCCCTTACAGCATCAATATTATTTGATGCATCTTTCCCGCTATGGAAAGGTATCTCTTCCTCCTCCAGATATAATAGCTGTCCATGAAATATCAAAGAAAGAGAAGGTGCCTCTACATGCCATAGATATTGATGACAAAACATATGCAGATATATTCACAGAAAATGTGTCCATTTTCTCGCTCATGAGGCATTCAAGGAAGATAAAGAAGCTTGCAAAAAAAGAATTTTCTGTGAGCACTCCAGAAGAATTTGTTTATGAATGGGATAGAGAGATAAATTCTATAAAATCTTTCAGAAAAATAGAGGAAGAAAGAGAAAAAAAGATGGCAGAAAACATTGTAAAACTTTGTAAAAAATACAGAAGTATTCTTGCTGTGATTCCTTTAGAAAGATATGAAGGTGTAGTAAATATGCTGGAAAGCTATAAAAAAGGGAAAGCCATTACCGAAGTATGAGGAGAAAAGTAATTATAATGGGTGCTGCAGGGAGGGATTTTCACAACTTTAACGTTTATTTCAGAGACAATGAAAATTATGAAGTTGTTGCTTTTACTGCAACTCAGATTCCAAATATAGCAGGAAGAAAATATCCTCCAGAACTTGCTGGAAAATTATATCCAGAAGGTATTCCAATATATGATGAAAAGGAATTGCCTGATCTGGTAAAAAAACATGAGGTAGATGAAGTAGTTTTTTCTTATAGTGACGTTTCCTATCAGACTGTCATGAACAAAGCTTCTATAGTCAATTCTGCAGGTGCAGACTTTACAATGCTCAGCCCAAGTCATACAATGTTAAAATCCAAAAAGCCAGTTATTTCAGTATGTGCAGTGCGAACAGGAAGCGGAAAATCTCAGATTTCAAGAAAAATTTTTGAAATATTATCGCAAAAATGCAAAGTTGTTGCAATCCGCCATCCAATGCCATATGGAGATTTGGCAAAACAGAAATGCCAGAGATTTGCAAGTTATGAAGATTTGGATAAGCATAACTGCACCATAGAAGAAAGAGAGGAATACGAGCCATATATTGACATGAATGGCGTAGTATATGCAGGAGTTGATTATGAAGAAATTTTGAGAGAAGCAGAAAAGGAGGCAGACGTCATCATATGGGATGGCGGAAATAATGACTATCCTTTCTATAAACCAGATTTACATATTGTTATTGCAGACCCTCACCGTGCAGGGCATGAGCTATCATATTATGCAGGAGAAATAAATGTCAGAATGGCAGATGTGGTGATAATAAACAAAGTTGATACAGCTGAAAGAGAGAATATAGAAAAAGTAAGAGATAATATAAAGGCGATAAATCCGAATGCAAGAATTGTTGAGGCAGATTCTCCAATAAAACTGGAAGGAGATGTGAGGGGTAAAAAAGTTCTTGTTATTGAAGATGGACCAACATTAACTCATGGAGAAATGCCATATGGAGCAGGCACAATTGCAGCAAAACAGAGTGAAGCTGAAATAGTGGATGCAAAAAAATATGCAGTTGGCTCCATACTTGAAACATATAAAAAATATCCTCACTTAGACAAAATTCTTCCAGCCATGGGATATGGAGCAAAACAAATGAAAGAACTTGAAGAGACAATAAATTCAGCAGATTGCGATGCGGTTGTGGCAGCCACTCCAATTGACTTAAAAAGAATTATTGACGTGAAGAAGCCCATTATCAGGGTGAGATATGGTGTTGGAGAAATGGCAGAAAAGACATTGAAGGAAATAATGGAAGAATTTTTGAAGAATGTAATGTGCTGAAGAATTGAATAAATTTACAGCGATATTCAATGAAAAAGTGAGGTATATCGTAGTTTCGTTTGTTAAATCTTAACTACATGAAAAGAATTTTTATATTCTCTTCTCATTTCTCTTCATGAAAATACTTGTAACTGGAGGGGCAGGCTTCATAGGAAGCCATTTAATAGATGCTCTACTTGTAAAAGGATATGAAGTGAAATGCATAGATAATTTTTCCTCAGGAAGGAGAGAGTTTATTGAGAAGAATATAGATAGGATTGAATTGATAGAGGGCGATTTGCTAAATATGGAAGATGTCAAAAACTCTTTAGAAGACTGTGATATTGTTTTCCATCTTGCAGCAAATCCTGATGTAAGACTTGGAGCAGTAAATACAAAAACTCACTTTGATAATAACATAGTTGCAACTTATAACCTTCTAGAAGGAATGAGGGAGAAAGGAGTGAAGAAGATAGCATTTACATCCTCTTCAACAGTCTATGGAGAAGCTGAGATAATGCCAACTCCTGAAAACTATGCTCCATTGATTCCCATCTCGCTTTATGGAGCATCGAAGCTTTCTGCTGAAGCATTAATTTATTCATACTGCCATACTTTTGATATGGAAGCATTGATATACAGATTTGCAAATGTTGTAGGGCCGCGAAGCACGCACGGCGTAATATACGATTTCATAAAAAAGTTGAAAGCAAATCCAAATGAGCTTGAAATTCTGGGAGATGGCAAGCAGAGAAAATCATACCTATATATAGATGACTGCATAGATGCGATGCTTTTCACAATGGAAAAAGCAAAGCAGAAAGTGGAGATTTATAACATTGGCTCAGAGGATTGGGTGGAGGTAAAAGAGATAGCAGATATAGTTAGTGAGGAAATGGGACTCACACCAATATATAAGTTCACTGGTGGCATAGATGGGAGAGGATGGAAAGGAGATGTTAAGCTCATGAGGCTTGATATAAGCAAGTTAAAAAGCTTGGGATGGAAACCAAAATATGGCAGTAGAGAAGCAATAAGGCTTACAGCAAAATGGCTGATAGAAGAATTAGGATAACACATTAACAGCTATGCCAATAACAACTATGCCAATAACAACTACACTAACATTCTACTTATTTTCTCTGCAAATCCATCAAAACCTATTTCTCTTCCAAAAACTTCTTTTGCACCTATCGTTTTTAATCTTTCTCCCCATTCTAAATGTGCGTATGCACTAAAGCCAACTATTTTTGCATCTGGATCTATTTTGAATATCTCCTCTGCAGCTCTCACACCGTCCATTTCCTCTCCCTTCATCTGTCTTATCAAATCTTCGTCTCTCCTGCTCCCGGATAAATTCAGGTCCATTACCACCAAATCTGGTTTTTTATTCATTTCCATTAATTTTCTATACAATCTTATTGCTTCCTCTCCGCTATATGCAGAATAAACTTCTGCATTTAGAGGAGTTAAATATTCTCTTATAAGTTCCTGCACTTCCTGCTCATCATCGACAACAAGCAATATCTTCTTCTCCATCGACATTTCTTTTGGAATTTTCCTGATTCTTAGTTCGTCTCTAACTATCTCCACCTCTACCTTTTCTCCTCCTTTAAAAGGAAATTGACTATCTTTCCACACTACTGAAGGAATAGATATAACTGCTTTTGAGCCATAAATGCTGAACTTACCTTTACCTTTTAACATTTCGTCCTCCATGTATTTCCGCAATACACACACTTAATCTCGTCCCCTTTTTTTAATCCTTCGCAATAAAATATGCCATTGCAGGCTGGACATGTTGCAACTCCTTTTCCTCTTTTTATTTTCAAAAATTGTTGATTTTTATGCAATGATGTGGCTTTTTCTTTATTAATATTTTGGTTCTTCTTTGTGTTATGTTTCTTATGTTCTTTTTCAAGATCATCATGAGATTTTTCAAAAAGAACATTGAAGCTATTATAAACCTCCATCCCTATAAGGACATAAGCTGGAAGTAAAATTAGTAGAAAAAATCCAAGTTTTGTGTGGACAAATGAGGAAAGGTAGCCAATACGAGGTATTTTAGCATATATCCTATGACCAAAAAGTTTCATATAAGGAACCTTGCCAATTACAGCATCTTCAGGAATCAAAAAAGTATCATTTTCTTCATTTGCATCCCCTTTTGTTTTAAAGTATGTCTCATTTCCTTGTTGAAATTTCTTCACACACCTGTGAGTAATGATATAATCCTCATAATAAAAACTGATAATGTCACCAGCTTTGATTTCCTCTACATCCACATGGGAGACATATATAATATCCCCTAACTTAAGCGTCGGTTCCATTGAACCAGATGTAACTATATACCAATGCGACGATTTGTCAGCAAGAGGAATGAGTACAAATGATAATATAAAAAAAGATACAACCACTGCAAGAAATATAAAGAAAATTCTATCTTTTAATTTCTTTTTATCCATTTTCATCACCTGTGATGAAATTATTTTTGCTTATTTCACTATCATATAGTCCTTTGCCATTAATCTGTTCTGCATAAAATTCAATATCAAAGGTAGCTGAATGACAGGCATTGTAATGAATGCTAATGTTTAGGATATAGTTATTGCATGGCATAAATTCTGGAATTCCATCTGAAGTTGTTAAATTAATCCATTTATCATTTAATTCAGAAAGAGTTTTATGTTCGTTTAAATCTATAACAATGAATCTTTCTCCATTAGAGGCATTAATAATGGAAACGTCTATTTCTATATCCTTGCATTTACAATCATCACATTGAGAACAGGTAAAGCAAAAGATGACATGACTTAATGCAGTATTTCCTGGCTTTGCAATACTTTCGATTTCAAAGGTAAATGTAAATCCTGCCACGCTTACCAAACGAACTTTATATGTGAGGGTGTTGTAATAATATATTTCTACTTCATCACCGATGCTATTTATAGTAAAATACTGCTCTCCTGCCCCAGTTTTTATCTCCCCACTTATAGGCAATGTTCCATTATAAAAAGTAATTATGAAAGTATCTGTTAAGCCAGTAGTATTATCCTCACCAAGTTGAAATTCAGCGTCTTCAAATTTAACACAATTTGATTTCGCTTCATATTTATAAGTCACATTTGTTCCATCTGAACGAGCTATGTCAATTTTTCCACTTTTTTCTTCTTCACCACACTCATGCACCACTCCGGCAGCTATGCCACTATTGCATAAATTAAAAAATCTCATTTTCACTTTTGCTGGGTTACTATCTGATGTTAGATGTAATAAAATATCTTCATAGTAAATATGACAGCATTCAGCATTATTTATTCCTATAACTGCCTCGTTAAGAGGATTCTGTCCATTTACTTCTAAATCAATAACCCCTGTTTTAATTCTGCTAAAATTTTCTTCTCTGTCATTAAAATAAGAGATAGTTCCAACTATCATTAAAGATATAAAGCCTATTGTTATCATTGCAATGATTGCAAGCCTTTTCATCTTTGCTTCCACCTCAAATATTAAAAAGGGAAAAGGGGTGTTTTTTGTTTTTATGGCATTCCTATTATGGCATTCCCACTTGTTTTAATTTGAATATCATCTGTAGATAGAGTATATCTCCCTGATATTCGTTTCCAGCTCCTTCTCTGAATTTAACTTTCATGTATAGATAGTCGCCATTGGCTCCATTGTCATTAAGCGTAACATTCTGTGGATCATGCTTCAAGTCGTACAAATCCTTCCACCCATTTCCATTTTTATCATGCAATGTTCCTACTACCTCAGAGAGTAAATCAATTTCATTGCCATCGCTATAGTAAATCATCTCTGTTATTTCCATATTTCCTGCAAAAGCATCTGTACTTGCCTGGTCGCTTCCTGTTGACCAATCTGTATCTGGCTCTGGACCAGGCTTAAATCCATTATCTGGATTTCCATCGTTATCTTCTCTTGCTGAATAATTGCAAGTTATAACCAATGTTCCTCCATAGTTGCTTCCCATTTCATTGAATACAATAATACCATCTGTTTCCATACCTGGCTTCATATGACGCATTTCCCAAACTGCACCAACTATTTTATCAAATTCTTTATCCTGCACGCATTCGCCAGATAGATATATTCTTGCCACTGCATATTCACTCCAGTCATTGTAATTTTCATCTGCTATGTAGAAAACAATTTCGTCAACTAAGATATCTGGAACATTCTGTGATAATATGCCATTAGGTCCTCCTCCATTCACAGCTACTAGATGGTAGTAGCCTACTTCTGCTCCGTGAAGGAAAAGTTTTACATCTCCTTCTTCCGGCTCACCATTAGGTCCTTCTCCAGTGTATAGTGAACGAACTTCAAAGCCACATAGATAGTGAGGAGTGTCAAATTTAATGACTATTTTTTCCTGCTTATCAATGTTATCAACTTCATCATCTTCTTTGCCCCATACACCAAGTCCTCTGATTCCCCTATGTGTAAGCGTGCCAGGATCTCCATTTCTATATGCATATACATCAGCAGTTCCTCCGAGCAAATCCCAGTGATTGGTGCCAAGGTTGACCATATTGGTATCAGTAGACCATCCTGTTGGCGAATCAACGCCTACAAAATCATCTTCGTATAGAAAACTTATTGCAAGTTTACATTCTCCTGGAGCTACAAATCGTAAATCCAAATCGCCAGCAAGGAATACGTTATGCCTGCTTATGTCCACGTCGCTGAAGAGAGAAAGAGTTGCAGAACCAAGTAATATTGCTATAACGCTTGTTGTAATTATGCTTAAAAGAAGTTTTTTATACGCCTTCATATTCGCACTCCTTTAATCAGGTCTGCCGTGGCCTTCAAGCACAGGATCTGGCTCAGGTGGTAGAGCTCCTTCTATCTGTTGAGCAAGGAATTCAATGTCGAAAGTTACCTTATCACTCTGTCCCCAGTTATCTACAGTATAATTCAGATGATAACTCTGTATGACGCACATATACTCGCATGGCTCAAGTATACCAAGATATATCCAATGACATTCAACTCCTTCGTGTTGAAGAGTTTCGTTAGTGGTTAGGAACCATCCTTCTTTTTCTGGAATAACCAATATCTTTTCTCCAAGTTGGTTCTCTGCCGGATCTGTAAATGGATTTTCTGTTCCTCCCCAATTTGGAGGATACTGACAGCCATCAACAATTATTCCCCAGTAAAATATTTTTCCACATCCACCAATATATTTCACTAGAACCTCAATTTTGGCAGTTCCATAGGGATCTACTGTTACTGTTATTCCTTCTGGCATTGGTTTTTGAACCCAGCCTCCATCTCCTCCATCTTTCCATATATAATATACTGGGCCGTTCATACTCCAGTCTATTCTAAACGCTTTGCCTTCACCTTTTATAATCACCAGTTGGAGCCCTTCATAAACATGTTCAATTGTCCATGTTACTTTCTCGCAATCTACTTCCTTAGTTATAGTATACTCTACGCCACTGTCATCTACCACTGTTATTTCCTCTGGTTTTGGAAGTTTGCATACAAGCATATCATAGTGTATCCAATCACTAATTCTATAATTCTTACTTTCTGGATGTTCCTTATAATATTCCCTCTCTGGTTCTACTACACCATTTTCTTTGTTTTCAACATTGTATATATGTTTCCACACCTCACACGGATTTGTTCCATCGTTGTGTATCAAAATTTTAATGTAACCAGTCTGGCAAGGTTTTAAATCAAGATCTCCTGCCAAAGTTGTTACCTGCTGTCCATTCTTTGGGTTTATGCTGATATCAATTGTACCTGCAGTAAAAATGTTCTTTTTGTTGATTTCTGTATCAGTAAAATATGTATGTGTGCCCACTGTAATCAGCGCCACTGTTATCCCTATCACCACGATACTCCCCAATAGGCTTTTTATATTTCCATTCATAGTTCGCCTCCTTTTTCACGCCTCCCAGGTAGGCTTTCATTTTCATTCCGCCTGGGCCGTTTCAAACACGGGGGTAGTTATTTTAGCTGGCAGCCCCCTCGCCAGCCTCACCTATTTAATAATAACCTTTAAAAAATGATTATGAACAAAAAATATGTATATAATGTTCACAAATTTTAAATATTATGCGAGCAACTTGCTTACTTCTTCTATTTTCTTCAATGCCTCCATTCCTTTCTCCGTTATAACATACATTCTGTTCTCTCCTCTAACCTGGACATATCCTTGTTTTATGCAATAGTTGAGATATTTTTCCAATGTTTTGGAATTAAGATTTGTTTTGTAAAGCAGTTTTGTTTTTTTAATTCCTCCAATGGCGTTTCTGAGTAAACAGTGAATAATGCTTATGGCATCTCTTCTCTTTTTAATCTCCTCGTATTTTATATACATGCCTATGCTAAGCTGGGATGCTAAATCGATGTAAGTTTTAAGGCATTTTGCCAGTTCATTTATATTTTCTCCCCATTTTGCAATATAGTCAATGGCCCCTTTCTTCATTGCTTCTGTAGCAACTTTTTCATCTCCCCATCCAGTGATCATAACGATGGGCACTTCCTTTGATTCTTCTCTTATTTTTTCCATCAATTCAAGTCCATTTACATCAGGA
>CAZNGK010000019.1:0-16745 GCA_964572575.1 uncultured Thermoplasmatales archaeon
AGGTATTGGCTTTGCCAATATCTCCTTTTAGGCGGCTAACTGGCAAATTCAAGTTATAAATGCGAGAAGAAGGCTTGATAGTGTTGTGGAGGAATACGTATGATAGAGCAACTTATAATAGAGAACTTTAGATCCATTGGAAGATTAGAAGTTGAATTTTCTATGCTCAATGCTTTAATAGGTCCAAATAGTTCTGGAAAAACAAACATTTTAAAAGCATTAGACTTGATAGTGGGAACAACATATCCCTCTGTTCGCTCTTTTAATGAATCTGATTTTTATTTACATGATACATCACGAACAATTCTTATTGAGGTTAGATTTCAAAGCTCATTACAGTATAAAGGATATGAGATTTATGGCTTTAAACTCACGTTTGACGGAAATGATATGAACTATGTGGCAATCGACGACGCTGGGAGCACATTGCAATATTTACCATCAGGAAAGGAAATTAAGGTAAATAACGAAATGCGTGAACAGGTTAGTATGATGTATTTGCCCTTGGATAGGCAAGCATATCAGCAAATTACACCTTCTCAGTGGAAAATTTACGGAAAACTTCTAAAACACATAGCAAGTCAAATACCAGATCGAGAAAAGAGTGATTTTAAAACAGGCGTTGAAAATTCCTTTACTCAACATATTTTTCCACATGTACAGCAAGCCGAAGATTTGTTAAAAGAGTTTGTTAAAGAGCAAACTGGATTGGATCTGAGTTTAAAACTTTCTATCATAGATCCTACCTTTGTGCTTAAGGATGTTAGACCTCGAATAATATCACTAACTGGTTTTGAAGTAGATGTAGAGAATGAAGGTGCTGGTGTTCAGAGTGCTGTAGCTATAGCTATAGCAAGAACTTATGCGAGAATCATACAGCAGCCTTTGATATTAGCGATAGAGGAACCAGAGCTTTACTTACATCCACATGGATGTAGACATTTTTATAAGATTCTGAAAGAGTTATCTCAAAATGGTGTCCAAGTTATTTATACCACACATGAAAGGAGTTTCGTAAATGTTGCTGACTTAGATTCTATATTACTCGTGAAAAAAGAAAATGGTGGAACAAGGGTTTACACCTGTAGAAATTCTATAACAGGTATTGATGCGGTAAAGACTGCATCAAAATTTGACGAAGAGTTAAATGAAGTGTTTTTTGCTGATAAAGTAATTCTTGTTGAAGGCTCTGAGGATAAAATAGCATGTAAGTTAACCTTTGAAAGACTTGGGGCAGAATTAGACAAACATAACATCTCAGTAATAGATTGCGGTGGAAACACTGGAATAAGACCGATGGTGGAAATATTACAGAGTTTCAATATTGATACGTATGTTTTGATGGATGAAGACCCAGGAAATCCGAATACCCAACAATTAATAAACAATCTTAAGAATTTGCTTGGAAATGATAGGGTACTTTTACAATCTCCCAATTTAGAAGGAATCTTCAATTTCAATCAAATAAGACAAGAGTATGGAATAAACAGAAATAAATTTACTAAAGAAATAGCCCTAAAAGTTCTTCCAAGGTGGTTTGAAAATAATCGAGTCCCTCAAGTTTACGAGAATCTGAAAAATACCATGGGTGTATAGAAGGTGAAAACAATGGAAATATTTGGCGACGGCGGGCACTCTGCGGCAACTTCGTTGCCTTCCCTCGCTTCACTCGGTCACTTAACAGCGGATACGCGGTTCGCTCCGCTCACCCAAACTACCTTTCGGCAACTTCTTTTATCCTCATAACGTTGTTCGAAATTGTGGGTAAGAGTTTTAAACACAAAAATCTTCATAAAAGAGTAGGAGAAAAGAAAAATCAAAGGAGGTAATAAAATGGCATATTGGAAAGAATGGAAATCATTGATAGGCGGAGGAATTGGCTTTGTCATTCTCGGCATAATAATGATTGTGTTCTACACAATGCCTGGGGCCTCAGGTGCACGAGGGATGGGTGGCATGAATATGATGCAAATTGGTATAGTTTTTTTAATTATAGGGATTGTTATGATGGTGACAGGCTGGATGCTACGAGGCAAGAGAGAAGAGGTGAAATGATGAATGGGAAGGTAGGAAAATGGTTAATAGTGGGTGGAATCGCTATGGTAATTCTAGCGATAGGGATGTTTGGCTTGGCGTATTATATGATGGGTGGAGACCATTACGGAGGGATTATGATAGTGGGCGATCTTGGCACAATATTTCCCATTGTAGGAATAATCGTAATGATAATTGGAGGAATCAAGAGGAGAAAAATATGATGCACCAAGCTTCCACCTGAACAGGCTCGCTCTTTTCTGGAAGACTTAAATTGTTTTCTCGCCCGCAACTCTCCACTTCGCTTCGGTGCTAACCACACTCGGGCAACAGGAGGATATGTGACTTCGCCTTCGACTACGCCCATATTTTACCTTATGGCGAAACTTCACATATCTTCAGAACATTACATGAAAATGCCATAGAAAGAGGGTGTCTATCATGGTAGCATGCATTTCAGAATGGATGAAAAAGCATCCTGTTGCATCATTTTACATTTTGGCTTTTGTAATTTCATGGTCTAGTTATCTTCCTCAAGTGGCATACTCATATGGGCTATTTCCATTTCAAAATATACTCTTTTTTGTGATAGGAGGGCTTGGTCCAACCATAGCTGCCATCATCATGATGCTTGTGTTGCGCGGAAAAAATGGTGTTAGAGAGTTATTTGCACCACTTGCAAAATGGCGTGTTGGTATTGTTTGGTATATCGTGGCATTGTTTTTAAATGCTGTAGTTTGGTTCGTTGTCATAGCCCTACCAAATGGAGTTTCCTTGGACATGGAAAAGGTAGCTCCTTGGTTTATGTTATTACCTCTTTTTCTGATAAATATGTTTATGAATGTCTGGGAAGAGATTGGATGGAGAGGATTTGCTCTACCGAAATTGCAATTCAAATATACAGCACTTGCTTCCAGTCTGATTGTTGGTGTGATGTGGGGATTGTGGCATTTACCTCTTTTAATAATGAAGGACTATCCTATGTCAAATTATCCACTTATCCCGTTCTTTATCGGCGTTATTGCTTCTTCTGTAATATACACGTGGATATATAACAACACAGAAGGAAGTCTGCTTATAGTTACAATACTCCATGCTTCAGGAAATATGACAGGCTATTTCTTAGGAGAAGGCATCAGCAGTATCCAAGGCTTTTTGTATTATGAAGCGATGATAACATCTATCATTGCCATTATTATTGTGCTTATATTTGGACACAAGCATCTTTCACGTTCTTTTAATAGAGTTGTTAAAACATGATGAGTGTACACAAGCATACATTTTCTATTGCAATACATTGATATACTAGTATTGTATTGTATTACAGATTATTATGTCTGTCTCGCTATCTGTTCGATTGCCCGAGAAAATTATGCATGAACTGGAGGAAGTAGCTAATCTGCTGGACCGCTCCAAAACATATATTGTTCGGAAGGCACTGGAAGCATATCTGGAAGATTATGTTGATTATCTGATAGCAATGGAGCGTTTGAAAGATAAAGATGACAAAATTATCTCTGCCAGAGAGTTGAGGGAGCAACTTGACCTGTGAAATAAAGTATAAATCATCAGTGGTAAAAGATTTGAAACAACTGGACAGGAAGGTTGCCCAACGCATTCTCCAGAAAATAGAAGAAAATTTGGGTAAAAATCCAGATATTGGCACTCCTCTCTCGGGGAAATTTAAAGGATTGTTTAAATATCGAGTAGGTGATTATCGCATTATTTACACCAAAATCAAAGGAGGAATACTTATTTTAAGAATTGCTCACAGAAGAAGAATATATAAATAATGCTGGCAATTGATGCAAATAGGTTAATTGTAAAAAAAAAATTTGACAACAAGAAAGGTATTAATGCACATGTGGCATGTGTTTCTAAATCTTTTAACTATGTCAATCATGAAAAGTAGGATTGGCTTAGATTATCAGTTTATGAAAACGAAGAACATAATCGAGATGTTGAAATTGTATATAACAGCGCTATAATATATGACACCTTCATAAAAAATTGAACAAAATCTGAGGTTTTATATATCATCGTCTTATAGAGTATAACTGTAATGAGGTAAACATGACAAACATTAAGAATATTATAGAAACAAAAAATTTAACGAAAAGATTTGGCGATGTTCTGGCAGTTGATAATCTGAGTATAAATGTAAGAAAAGGCGAAATATACGGATTTCTTGGTCCTAATGGGGCGGGGAAGACAACAACAATAAAAATGATTTTGGGGCTGATATATCCTACGGCAGGAGAAGTGTATATTAATGGCGTATTAATGAAGCCAGATAATGTTGAGATTAAAAAAGAGATAGGATATCTTCCTGAAAGAGTTTCCTTCTATAACAATCTAACACCTGTGCAAACGCTTAATTTTTTCTGCGAGTTAAAGGGCGAGGATAAATTCATAGTGCCTGAACTATTGAAAGAAGTTGGATTGCAAGATGTAGCTCACAGAAAAGTTGGAACATTTTCAAAGGGCATGGTTCAGCTTTTGGGATTTGCACAGGCTATGATTGGCTTGCCATCAATATACATACTGGATGAGCCATCTGGCGGACTTGATGCAAGATGGGTGAAGGTTATTAGAGATAAAATAAAAGAGCTGAATGAAAAGGGTGCTACAGTGATATTCTCTTCACATATACTTTCTGAAGTGCAGGCATTATGCCATAGAATATGTATTATAGATAAGGGGCATCTTGTTGCTGAAGATACCATTGAGAATCTTAACAAAAAATTGAATATAAAACCCAAATTGATTATAGAAGTAAAGGAAATAAAAACAGTAAAGGATATAGAAGATATTGATGGTGTAGATGAAGTTGAAATCAGAGGCAATGAGATTATAATTATATGCGAGAGTAACAAAAAACTGCAGATTATAGAGGATATAAAAAATATGGGCATTGTTATTGAAGAATTCCGTACAGTAGAGCCTTCTGTCGAAGATGTGTTCGTCAAACTTCTGGAGGGGGAGAAATGAATTCCAGAAAAATAAACCTCAGAAAAATAAACTTCAAGAGAATTATAATAATAGCTAAAAAGGAATTCATGGATAATGTGAGAAATAAATGGCTCATTGTACTCACTTCAATTTTCCTTGTTATGACTATTGCATCATCAATTGTGGCAGGAGGTGGCGAGCTGGGCAAAATGGACTTAACTGTAACTACACTCCTTAGCCTATCATCTTTGCTATTGCCTGTGATTGGAATAATGCTTGGATACAATACAATAGCTGGCGAAGCAGAGGATGGAGCTCTTGCAGTTGTTCTTGCCTATCCTGTGAAAAGAATTGAAGTTTTACTCGGCAAGTTTGTAGGCTTATCATCAGTTATTTTTGCATCAGTAATCTGTGGCTTTGGTATTGCAGGAATAATTATTTCATTTGCCACCACAGCCAGTGAATGGCATGGTTATCTTATGTTCATGGCACTTGCCATGCTTTTAGGTGTGCTTTATGTTAGCCTATCGCTATTTTTTTCAGCAATCCTTAAAAGGAAATCAACAGCCCTTGGTGCAGGTATTTTCATATTCTTCTGGGGTATGATTATTGGCACTATATGGATGGGAATTTATGCTGCCACAGGAGGCTCTCTTCAGGATTTCTTTTCTGGAGGTGCAATAAAAATTCCTTCATGGTTCTGGCTTGAGCTTTTCTTAAGCCCGCAAGATGGCAATCAGACAGCAACCATGCTTGCTTTTGGTAAGAAGGAGATAATGGGTTTCTCTTTTAATCCTCCTTCCTGGGTTAACTTAGGCACAATTGTATTTTCACAGTTGCTATGGACTGTAACACCTCTTATTCTTGCAATAATATTCTTTAGGAGGAGGGATATATAAAGACAGGGGGTATAAACAAAATATAATTAAACACCTAAGGGATTCGGCTTTACTGTATCTGTTATTCAGAAAACATTAAATACAAAACATAACTATAAAATGGTGGCAAAACGATATTTGCTTGAGAAAATAATATAGAAAAAGAATATGTAAAGTTTGAGGAAATATTTGAGAAAAATAATGTACGAGATAATATTTAGGGCAGCAAAATATATTTCTATCTTGTCTGAAAATTATAAAATTAGAAGCATTAGAAATATTACATCAAAATCCATATCGAATATTGTAAATGAAAATGTATCATCATTTACATAGTGATATAATGGCGGGAATGAATTATCTCCTTTATGTATATCATGCTGGCGAGGATGATGCAAAAAAATGCACTGCAAAAAAGCTTGCAAAATTTGGGCTTGTGAAGATTGTTAAAAGCTTGCGAGCTTTGCCCTATAATGCAACTCTGCTAGACCCATCTGCAAAAAAATCTTTGTCCAAGGAAGACGCAGGCAGAAGAAAAATTGTAGCCATTGACTGCTCTTGGAAAAATGCAGATGCATTTTTTATGCGTTTTAAACACAGAATGCATGGAAGAGCTTTGCCATATTTACTTGCTGCAAATCCTGTTAATTATGGAAAGCCATTTATGCTTAGCACTGCCGAAGCTCTGGCATCTGCCTTATATATATTTGGTGAAGAAGAGCAAGCAAAACTTTTACTAAGCAAATTTAAATGGGGACTGCATTTTCTGGAACTCAATAAAATGCCTTTAGAAGATTATAGAAAAGCAAAAAATAGTGAAGAAGTGTTGAAAGCGATGGAAGAATATCTTCCTTAGTTAATTTTTTGAATTGATGAAAAGAGCGTAAAAAGAACACGATTTTGAAATGGATTGCTTAGTATTCTATCCATCTTAATTATCTTTCATGATCATATCTTTCATGATCACTCTCTAATTCTTAGCAATCTCTGATACAAAGAATTGAAATTAAATGACAAACTCACCTATGAGCGAAGATTCCAATAATTTCATCATTTCTTTCAATTCTAACAAATCCAAATCTCTCAAACTGGACAATTTCTCCATGTTTTACTTCTTCAACATTCTTTTCTGCATATCCTTTCACTATCTTCAGACTTTCTTCATCAAATTCTCCATTTTTATATAGGAGGGACGGGATCATTACCTTCATTTTAATGTAGTCTTTGCCAACCCACTGTATTTTTTCCACACCATCTATAAGCTCTTCTCCAACAAATTCCCCATAAATTTCCTCATTTTTTTCCTTTACTTTCACATTATACAAATCTTTAAGCCTGAATATATCTCCTTTCTCAATATTCAATACATCCTCTTTTGAAATATAAAAAACATTGCCCACTCTTAGCCTCCTTTTTCCCATATCCTGAGATGGATGATATTTCAATTCTACCTCCTTTTCAACAGCATTTTCCACGTTAAGCTTTACAGGCTCTGGAACAAAAAAATATCTTCTCGCCTTTGCATCTAAAATTTTTCTATTCACTGCTTCCACATTCTCAAAAGCAACTACACTTTCAGATTTAGAAATACCCTGAGAAAGAACAAATTCCCTTATTGCTTCTGGCAAAATCCCCCTCCTTCTCAATCCTCTCAAAGTTGGAAGGCGCGGATCATCCCAGCCTGCAACAATACCTTTTTCAATCAACGGCTTTATTTTCCTTTTTGATACAGGCATTCCTCTTATTTCTAGGCGAGAAAACTCCATTAAATGTGGCTTTCTTAATCCAAGGCAATCTAGAAGGTAGAAGTAAACTTCATCCCTTAGCTCATATTCCTTGCTCCTGAATGGATGTGTAACTCCAGATAATGAATCTTCTACTGCCCCATAAAAATCATAAGTAGGCCATACTCTGAATCTCCTTCCATGTATTGGATGAGGATGTTCAATTATTCTGAAAAGTACAGGATCTCTCATTGCTGTATTAGGTGATGACATATCTCCCTTCAGCCTTAGAACAGCTTCCCCTTCCTCCATTTTAATGAAATCATCCCAATCAACTACGCTTTCTTTCCTGCAATTGCATTCCCTCATCTCCCTCCTGTTCTTACTTATTTCTTCTTCACTGCATGTACAGATATATGCATGTCCTTCATCCAATAATTTTTTTGCAAGTTCATAGTGCTTTGGAATATTATCAGAAGTTCTGTATTCCTTATCCCATTCTATTCCAAGCCATTTCAAATCTTCTTTTTGTACATCATAAAACTCCTTTTTTTCGTTAATAGGATTTGTATCATCAAAACGCAAAATAAAAACACCATCATACATGCGAGCATATTCATAATCAATGAATGCTGCTTTTGCATGCCCTATATGGAGATAGCCATTAGGCTCTGGTGGAAAGCGTGTAATGACTTCTCCTTCTTTTGCATGAGGCAATGGTGGCAATCTCTTTTTTTCCTTTTTCTTCTCCTTAAATTTAATTCCCAATTTTTCTATCTCTTTTTCTTGTTCCTGCAAGGAAAGTTGATTAACTTCTTCGACAATTCTTTTTACAACTGGAATAACTTCTGGAGCTTCTTCCTTTACTTCTGCCATTACCTTGCCAATGACAGCTTTTAAATTTGCCTTGCCATTATATCTTACAGCATTAAGCAGAGCATGTTTTCTCGCTATCTCCTCTATGTTCATCCCTCTCTTATTAAAAATTGTATTTTAAACTTTGCCAATGTGTTTTTGCATCGATATAATTTTGCAATGATATAATTAAGTTCAACATTTTTAGGAAATATATCTATTAGCTATTGATAGACAAAGAATAGCCTGCTATTCAAATTCTACTCTTCTAATCTTACTCTCTATCCATTAGAATCCACTTCAAAAACCGATATTAATCCAATCATATCAGTGATGTAGCCTTGTCATTGAAAAAACTTTTTAGCCAATTTGACCAAGGGAGTGAAAATTCGAAGTTTTCAATTTTCTATCATTATGCTACATCACCTATCATATCAATACACATCCAATACAAAATAAATTTAATATACATCACTCTTTATCCATATGGAAATCTCCTTTCCTTATGGTAAAAAAAGCATAGCAGTAGATGTTCCAGAAAAAAATTTGTTTAAGCTCGTTGAATCAAAGGAAAAGAAAGCTGGAAATGAAGAAGAAATCATAAAAAACGCCATAGAAAGCTCGCCAGAAAGAAAGAAGTTAGAAAAACTACATGGAAAAATTGCTGTAGTTGTAGATGATAAAACCCGTCCATGTCCCACTAAAAAAATATTACCTCACTTACTTGAAAAAATAAAAGGAGAAATAAAAATCATTTTTGCAACTGGAACACATAAGCCAGTGGAAGAGAAGGACGCAGAACAGCTTTTGGGAAAAGAGATAGCAAGAGAATATGAATGGATAAGCCATAGTCAGAATGCGAGATTTGCAGATTATGGCATAACAAGCTTTGGCACTCCTCTCTTTTTCAATACAGAATTTGCAATGGCAGATGCAAAAATTTTGATTGGAGACGTGGAATACCATTATTTTGCAGGATATGGAGGAGGAAGAAAAAGTGTTTTGCCTGGCGTGTCTGCTGAAAAGACGGTTGAGGCAAATCATAAAAGAATGTTTCATGAAAAAGCAAAATTTGGCTTGCTTGATGGAAATCCGGTTCATGAAGATATGGAAGAGGCAGCAGATACGGCTGGCGTTGATTTCTGCCTGAATGTAGTTATGAACAGCAAACATGAGATTGTTGGGGCTTTTGCAGGAGACCATAAGAAAGTTTTAAGGGCGGGGGCAAAACTTGTTGATGAAATGTATAGGGTAAAGGTTGATCAGAAGGCTGATGCAGCAATTATTGCAGCAGATGGTTATCCTCATGACATAAATCTCTATCAGGCAATGAAAGCCGTACAGACTGTAATTGATGTTGTAAAAGAAAATGGCACAATTGTTTTGATTGCAGAATGTAGCGAGGGGCATGGAAGTGAGAAATTTTACAATGAAATGGAGAGATATGAAAATAGTGACGAAATAATGAAAGATTTAATGAAAAAATTCATAATGGGTAAGCACAAGGTATATTACATGCTTAAAGCAGCAGAAAAAGTGAAGCTATATGCAATAACAAGCATGGATGATAGCATGGCAGAGCATTTCAAAATGGAAAAGATAGATGAGCAAGATATTATGGATAAAATATATGAGAGGCATGGCGAAAATGCAAAAGTTATCGCTTCTCCACATGCTTCAACAACACTTGTGAGTATGAAATAGACTTATAAGAAGGTACTCGGGATAGGAGAAAGATAGTAATAGGAAGACAGAGACTAGATATCATCCAAAAGCAAATACAAAAGTAACTACAAAAGCAAAAAACCAATAAATATTCTTGCAATATATTGTCATGAAACCTTTCGACATACTGGACAGAATGGAAAGAGAATTTGAAGAATTGAGAAGAGCTTTTGGAATGGCAATAGCAAGAAGGAGACCATGCTGTGATATACTGGAAAGGGAAAACGAGTTTGTTTTACTTGTTGATCTTCCAGGTTTTTCAAAAAAAGATGTGGAAATTGAAGTAGGAGATAGATATGTAACAATAAGGGCTGAAAAAAAAGAAAAAAAGGAGGGAGAATACATAGCTAGAGAAAGGGCAAGAAGTTTTTATCGCAGAATAGAGTTGCCAAGTGAGATAAAAGAAGGAGAGGCAAAGGCAAAGCTGAGAAATGGAGTGCTGGAAATAACTTTGCCTAAGAAGAAAGTAAAGAAGGGTATAAGGATAAAGGTAGACTGATGGTAGTTGCAATTTCTCCTGGGAAAATAATTCTTCTTGGGGAGCATGGAGTAATTTATGGGAAACCATGCTTATCTATAGCAATCTCACTGAAAGTAGCAGTTAGCATGGAAAAAGGATATGAATACATGGTGAATGATGAGCCTTTAAATGAAAGAAAGCATTCCTACATCAATAAAGCCATAGAGATGTTCTGGGATGAATTTCCTCTCTCTATCACCACTTTTTCTCAAATTCCATCTGCAAGTGGATTAGGCTCTTCTGCTGCTGTAACTGCTGCATGCGTTGCCTGTCTTCTCTCAATGAAAGGAGAATTTAGTCTGGAGGAAGTTGCGAGAAAAAGTTTTGAAGTGGAATATGAGGTGCAGAAGGGAGCAAGCCCTAATGATACATCTGCATGCACTTATGGAAATGCAATATTGACATGGGAGAGAGAGGAGGAAGGATATCTGTGGAGTATAGAAAAAGGGGAAAGGAAATGGTATGTTTATCCTGTTAAAGCTCCTGAAATGAACATTGTCATAGGGCATACTGGAGTGAAATCAAAGACGCCTTTGCTAATTAGAAAAGTTGGAAAATTTGTTGAACATTCCTCCTTTGCTAAAGAGCTTATTGGCGAAATAGAAGAACTTGTTATTGATGGAAAAATGGCTTTAGAGGAAAAAGATTTTGTGGGGCTTGGAGAAATCATGAACAAAAACCAGAGAATACTGCATACATTGGGAGCCAGCTCAAAAGAAATAGAGAAGCTAATTAACGTGGCATTAAAGGCAGGAGCATATGGGGCAAAGCTAACTGGAGCAGGAGGCGGAGGAAGCATAATAGCACTTACAGACTCACCGGAAAAGGTTGCAAGAGCAATAGAAAACAGAAAAGGAAAGGCATACATTACATCAATTGCCAAGGAAGGAATTAAGGTATGGAAATGATATATAATTGTATTTAAGGTTTACATTATTGGATTTCCTTTAACTTCCATGGGAAGAAGTATATCCATCCCCCTTGTCTCTGTATCTTATCCCCTAAGAATGGGCCGAGCATACTTCCCCAGTAATTATGTCTTGCATCTGCATAGCTCTCCATTCCAAATATACCCAACTTATTGTTTGAATATATATTGTTGTTATTTATGAAAATATTATCTGATGAAATTATTTGTATTCCAGAATCCTTGTTATTAACTATATTACATTCTTCAACTACAACCTGACTGCACATCTTTATAAATACTCCAGAAATTTTATTTTCAAAAGACTCACATTTAGAAATCAAGTTTGAATTTGATTGATTCAAATAGATTCCAAAGTATTTATGAGAGGAAAAGCTACAATTTGTAATGACATTGTTATCACTTAGAAGAAGAGTAATTCCATGTATTTGGGTATCAGTTATAACGCAATTCTTAATTGTATTATGCCCTCCGTTATACAAATATATTCCTCTTGTTCCACAATCCCTTATTGAACAATTTTCTATAATGCTATTTCCGCCCCATATATAAATTCCACACCATCCTGCACTACTGAGAGATAAATTATTGAAATTGTTATGATTCCCTCCATATACTGCAATGCAACTTTTACTGCATATGTTTATACTGCAGTCTCTAATTACATTATTATCTGATATCATATATATGCCTCTATTATTTTTAATTATCTTACAGTTCTCTATTCTGCAATAACTGCCAACAATATAAATGCCTGCCATATTTTCTTTTCTGCCACTATACTGAATTGTAAAATTGGCTATTTTTACATTCCCAGCTTCCACTCTAATAACATCATTGCTTCGGTTTCCATCAATTATGGTTTCATCTATGCTTTCTCCAATAAGATTTATACTTTTATCTATAACAACATTCTCTTTGTACATTCCATTATACACAAAGATGGTGTCTCCATTGCTGGCAGCATTTATTGCTTCCTGTATGCTTGTGTAATTGCCTTCACCACTTCCTCCAACATATAAAATATCTCCTCCCAAATTTTGTTCATCAATTATTTTATAACCATTTTCTATTCCTGCTGCAAAATTTCCAATAACCAGGCTAACAATAGAAACCATAATTATTCTTCTCCATCTCATTTTATCCTCCTTACTGATATATATTTTAGAATTTTAAAATTTTTTGTGGAAGATGGTTAATGGAGATGGAAGCGGTCATATAAAAAGAGTGAGAGAAAAATAAGGAATAATTGAATGAATGGAGATGTTTACAGGGTTTCTATTGCTTTTTAATTCTTTATCTTAACCAAAATTGAAATTATCAAGTTAAGCCATTTTACGATATTTTTAATTCCTGTTGAATTGATGATATTCCTGCTTAACTTGACACTCTCACCAAAATTTATGGAAATTCTTCTTGGGCATTTTATCCTAAACAACATTTTCATAAACAACATCATAAATAAATAGTCGTATGCTATATCACTATAAAATGCACGATAAAACTCTTATAAAGGATTTGAGAAGAAAGGCATTGGAAATAAGAAAATGGGTTATTGAATCTGTATATAGGGCTGGCTCAGGTCATCCTGGAGGAAGCTTATCCATTGCAGATGTAATGGCTTGTTTGTATTTTCATGAAATGCGTCATAATCCTAAGGATCCAAAATGGCCAGATAGAGACAGGCTTGTTCTATCAAAAGGACATGCAGCACCCGCCTTATATGCTGCTTTGGCTTTAGCTGGCTATTTTCCTGTGGAAGAGCTTAAGAATTTGAGAAAAATAGGGCATTTTCTTCAGGGACATCCATGCATGAAAAAGGTGCCAGGCGTTGACATGTCTACTGGTTCACTTGGACATGGCTTGAGTGTTGCAGTTGGCATGGCTTTAGCAGGCAAACTTGATGGAAAAGATTATAGGGTTTTTGTCATACTTGGAGATGGTGAAGTGCAAGAAGGGCAAATATGGGAGGCTGCAAATTCAGCTTCTCATTATAAGCTTGATAATATTATTGCCATTTTAGATAGAAATGGTTTGCAGATTGATGGTCCAACTGAGGAAATAATGCATGTTGAGCCAATTGCATGGAGGTGGCAGGCTTTTGGATGGGATGTAATTGAAATAGATGGACATGACATTGAGGAAATTCTGGATACATTTCATGAAATAAAAATGAATGAGAAGCCAACCATCATAATTGCAAATACAATAAAAGGAAAAGGTGTCTCCTTTATGGAAGGCACACTTTCATTTCATGGAAAACCTCCTTCAGAAGAGCAATATAAGAAGGCAATGAGCGAACTTGAGCAGGAGGAGAGGGAGCTAAATGGTTAACGAAAGTGAAAACGAGGGATTAAATGGTTAATGCAAACATAACGAATAAAATGAGAAATTTGAGAGATGCTTACAGCTCTGCTCTAATTGAGCTTGGCTCAAAAAATGAAGATGTCGTCGTCCTAGATGCAGATTTGGCTCTCTCCACAAAAACAAAGAGGTTTGGCACAGTTTTTCCAGACCGCTTTTTTGATATGGGCATTGCAGAAGCAAATATGATGGGGGTGGCAGCAGGCTTGGCAGCATGCGGAAAAATAGTTTTCGCTTCTACTTTCGCTGTCTTTGCAACAGGCAGGAGCTATGATGCAATCCGCCAGTCCATAGCATATCCTGAGCTAAATGTGAAAATTGTAGCAACGCATGCTGGCATATCTGTTGGCGGCGATGGCGCAAGCCATCAGATGCTTGAAGATATTGCTTTAATGCGCGCCCTGCCAAATATGACAGTTATAGCTCCAGCAGATGCAACTGAAATGGAAGATGTTGTTCCTGCTATAGCAGAGCATAGTGGGCCGTGTTATGTGCGCATAGGAAGAGCAGATGCTCCAATAATTTTCGACACTCATGGCGAGTTTAAAATAGGCAGAGGACTTGTATTAAGAGATGGAAGCGATGTTGCTATCGTTGCCACTGGAACAATGACTGCAGAAGCTCTGAAGGCATATGATTTGCTGAAGAAAGAAGGCATAGAGGCAAGCATTATTCATATGCCAACAATAAAGCCTATAGATAAAAAACTTGCAAAAAAAGTAGCTGGAAAAACAGGCAGAATAATAACTTGCGAGGAACACACTATCATAGGCGGACTGGGAGATGCTGTTTCAATGGCAATAGCAGAAAAGCCAGTTCCAATGAAAAGAATAGGAGTAAATGATGTTTTTGGCGAGAGCGGAGAAGCCCGCCAACTCATGGAGAAATATGGTTTGACTGCTGAAAATATGGCGAAAGTAGCAAAAGAAATGGTAAAGTAAAGAGAAAAGGTTAATTTTTATAGCTAGGTGATAGACAATGACACAACAAAAAGCGTTTCTGAAAGTTCTCAAGGAGATAAAATATATATTTCTATATCTTTTTCATAGCCATGCAGATATTTATTGATACAGCAGATCTGGATGAAATAAAGGAGGCAAAAGAATGGGGTATTGTAGATGGCGTTACCACAAATCCTTCTCTGATAAAAAAAGCTGTAGAGAAATTAAAAAGTAAGGGAATAAAAATAGGCATTGAAGAATATATTAAGGAAATATGTAGGGCTGTTGATGGTCCTATAAGTTTGGAAGTTAAAGGAGTAAAAGCAGAGGATATGGTAAGAGAGGCAGAAATTTTATACAGAAAGTTCAATGATGTTAACAATAATGTAGTAATAAAAATTCCAGTAAATACAGCAATGAGCCAAGATGATGAAATTTTTGAAGGAATTAAAGCAATAAGACATCTTTATAAAAAAGGAATTCCCAGTAATGCTACTCTTGTTATGACTGCAACACAGGCTTTGCTTGCTGCTAAAGCAGGCGCTACATATGTAAGCCCATTTCTTGGGAGAATAGACGATTATATTAGAAGTAGACTTGAGATAAAACACGGCAAATGGGATGTATTCAAAGGCAATCTAATTAAAAAAATTGAGGAGAAAAAGCAGGAAAGCAAGGAAGAAGATATGCCATTGCTATATGAAGAAATGGCATCCATTGACTATAGTGATGATGGCATTTATGATGGCATTGAGCTTGTTGAAAGCATAATCAAAATTTACAAAGCGTATGATTTCAAAACAAAAATTATTGCAGCAAGCATTAGAAATTCCCTTCAGGCTAGAAGGGTGGCGGAGATGGGCGTTGATATAGCAACCATTCCATTCAATGTGTTAAAGGAGATGATTAGCCATTACAAAACAATGGAAGGAATGAAAAAGTTTACTGATGATGTGGTAGAAGAGTACAGAAAAATCTTTGAGGAATAGACTACCTTATCCCCGCTACTTTATCTCTCCATGCAACCTTTTCCTTATATAAACTAAAAATTTCTGCAGCCTCCTTTCCTTTATTTTATTAATCTTTATTTCAACAGAATGACGACTTTTTGGATGAATTTTCCTTATTTTTATTGAAGCCTCTCCATCATCAATTGCATATATTTCCACCTCCTTTCCATCGCTTTTATTAATGAACTTTACAATCTCCTCCATAGCTCTCCTCATTTTCTCCATTCCTATTTCCTTTCCATCTATCTTTATTTTGACTTTTTTGTATCCTGCTTTTGATAAAGCTCTCAATAATATTTCCGCTGTTGGAATAAGTTCAAAATGCTCTTCTACTGTTATATATCCCACTGTTTTCTCAATCACTCTGAGGATAAAGTTAGATGGGTTTTTGATTTCTTTTTCAACATCCAAATCTATGTCTATTTCAACATTTTTAAGCCATTTTTCATGTTTTTCCACTTTTGCCTTCCTGCATTTATGTCTTCCATACACTGCATTTATCCATTCATCTACTTCCTTTGGCGAATATGTCCAAGGAGGTTCAGGATAACCATATTTCACCATATTTTCACATAAAAATAGGAGACAAGGCTATTTATCATTTTGGTAAAAATGGAATATGGTGACGGATTAATAAAAAAATGCTGTAGCAACATCGATCAACAACCTATTATACCATTTTTAAAATTTCATAAAAGAAGGATATAAAAACAACAAAAATAAAAACAACGAAAATTCTGAATCTGCGTTTATATTTCCTTCCTAATCGCAATAATTAAATTTTTAGTTTCATTTAACATCATGATTCAGGAAG
>CAZNGK010000020.1:0-3304 GCA_964572575.1 uncultured Thermoplasmatales archaeon
TATACCTATCGCCTTTAACAACATAGTTGCCATCATCACTTCTCTCCAGATTCATAAAGACGAGGGTTGCCACTTCCAAACCATGGCTTAATACTTCCAGGCAGGCGCCTGCATTTCCTCCACCTGCCCATTCTGCTTCTTTATAAGTGACTTTTTCAATGCCTATTTCTTCCAAAAAATGGTGGCAATATTTCGCCGTTTCTTCTGTCCAGTATATATGTTGCTCGTTGTTAAATGCGTGATGCCCCATCATTTCGAAAAGAGTTAGATGCCTGCCACTTTTCCCAACCTCTTCCAAATCATTTAGTCTTATACTCGGCTGAGATATGACAAGAGGATTTGCAGGCGGGGAAACGATGCCAGAAGTAACATGAGGTTGAAAATCTGCTATGGAGGCAATAGTGAGATATATATCATCTCTCCATCTGGCAACGACGGGATATCTTTTTAGACGAGTATGACCATGTCTTTCAAAAAATGAAAGGAATGCTTCCCTCATTTCATGCAAATCCATTTTTTTGCCAACTGGACTGCCAATGAATGTATAATCCACGCAGGGAGCATCGCCGCACAACTTCTGCTTTTCATCTTTTGTCCAGAAATATGCTCCACACTTCTCACATTTTTTTCTTCTGAATCCTTCTTCCTTAAAGAACTGTAGATTTAGGATTTTCTGAAGTTCAGGGTGCATTGATGTAAATAAATGCATTATATAATGATTTTTCGTAAAATCATGAATCTGAAGGTAACAATATCTTCACTTTTCGATTTTTAGCTATAGCATCGCACATGAGTAACTTTGTTCACTATTTTTTGTTCACTGTCCTAAAGCAGGTAATAGAAGCAATTGCCAACAACCTTAATGCTTCATTTTAAAATCCTTAATACCCCACCATAAGTTTATACTTAATTTTTTCATGAATTATGGTATATAAATTTTGTTCTCTCGCAACAATTTTGTTAAAAATTAGCAATATATACTATTTCCCAATATATTGTAAGAAAATGAAAAAAATGCTGGTATTCGAGAAAATGTGCGAAGCGCAACAAAATTTATCATCTGTGGAAAGTAAAGAAGGCATTTTTATTTTAGATAGAGATGGAAATATTTTATTTGCAAATAAAAAGGCGAGAGAGGTATATGTTTTGAAGAATGCAATTTCAAAAATTTTAAATGAAAAGGGTTTTCACATGAAGATAAAAGATAAGGAGGTAAATGTATATCCCGTCTTTGAAAATGGAAAAATTTCTTTCTTTTTTGGGATAATAAAGGAAATAAAGGAAATAGATGCTGAGCTGGAAATTATGGAATATGTAGATAGGGCATATGAGAAAGTGAAACTTTTTAAGGAAAGGGTAGCACATCACTTTTTCAACCCTCTTGTAATTGCCAAAGGGTATCTGAATTTGCTACTTGCAAAAAATCTTGATGCAGATTCCAAAGAAAGTATTGAAAAGGCTAAAACAGCCATAGAGAGAATTGAGGCTGTTGTAAAGAACATAGTGATAAATGGAGAAATAAGTGAATGATGTATTTTAAATCTGTTTCGACGAATTCAAATTATTACAGATAATTTTTGTATAAATTTTATTTAATTAATAGGATGCATTCTTTTACTCATTTTAAGGGAAAAAATGAGTGCCCGAGCATATTTGTTAGTGTTATACTGGCGTCATGCGAAAGCTTTATATAGTAGAAGTTCTTTATTGCCAAAAGGTTTAAAAATTTTGGGGATAAAATGGTGAAGAAGAAAGCTGAAGTTGAGGAGATTGAGAAGTGTCCTGAATGCGGATCTGCACATCTCGTTCAGGATTATGAAAGAGGCGAGCTTGTTTGTGAAGATTGTGGACTTGTAATTGATGACGCATATATAGATCAAGGACCAGAATGGAGAGCTTTTGATCCAGAGCAAAGAGAAAAGAGAGCAAGAACAGGAGCACCTCTTGATTATACAGCTGCAGATAAAGGCTTAAGCACAATGATTGGATGGAAGAATAAAGACAGCTATGGCAAATCAATTCCAACAAGAAACAGGGCACAGCTATACAGGCTGAGAAAATGGCAGCGCAGAATAAGAGTGGGAGGAGCATCAGAAAGAAACCTTGCATCTGCATTATCTGAACTGGATAGAGTATCATCAGATATGGGACTTCCAAGAAATGTGAGAGAAGCTGCAGCAATGGTTTACAGGAGGGCTGTAGAGAAGAATTTAATAAGAGGAAGAAGCATCGAAGGCGTTACAGCAGCGGCAGTATATGCAGCATGCAGGCAGTGCGGCGTGCCCCGCACTCTTGATGAAGTAGCAGATTCTTCAAAAGTTGACAGGAAGGAGATAGGGAGAACATATAGATTTCTGGCAAGGGAGCTGGCTTTGAAGCTTATGCCAACATCTCCACAGGATTATGTTGAGAGATTTTGCAGTGAGCTTCGCTTGAGCGAAGATACAAAAACAAAAGCTTTGGAAATACTAAGGCAGGCTGAAGAGAAGGAGCTTACATCTGGAAGAGGGCCGACGGGTGTTGCTGCTGCAGCAATTTATATAGCATCCATACTGTGTGGAGAGCGCAGAACACAGCGTGAAGTGGCAGATGTTGCTGGTGTAACAGAGGTTACAATAAGAAATAGATATAAGGAGCTTGCTGAAGAACTTGACTTAGACGTAGTACTGTAATGACAAGATGGTACGCTGAAAGGAAGCGCGACTACTATTACAAGGAAGCCAAGAAGCATGGATATAGAGCAAGGTCTGCTTTCAAACTTTTGCAGATTCACAGACGCTATAATATTCTAAAAAAGAATGGTGTAGTCATTGATTTGGGCGCCTCGCCAGGTGGATGGAGTCAGGTAGCAAGCAAGTTTGCAAGCAAGGTTATAGCTGTAGACTTACAGCCAATGCAACCAATAGAAAATGTAATTTTTGTTCAGGGCGATATTACCGAAGATTCGACTATAGAAAAGATAAAAGAGCATGTTGAGGAGGCAGATGTGGTTATAAGTGATGCTTCACCCAATATATCTGGCAACTATACATTAGATCAGGCAAGAAGCATATGGATTTGCCAGCATGCATTGAAAATTGCAAAAGAATTTTTGAGGGAAGGAGGAAATTTTGTTTGCAAGGTTTTTGAAGGAGAGGATTATCCAGAATTTTTAAAGGATGTTAAAAAATGTTTCAGAATGGTGAAGCCTCACGCCCCTCAGGCAAGCAGAAAAAAAAGCTCAGAGATATATGTTGTGGCAAAGGGATATAGAAAGCACAAGGAGATATAGAAAGTAATATGAATCTGTAAAATGAAGTTGCTG
>CAZNGK010000020.1:3404-16432 GCA_964572575.1 uncultured Thermoplasmatales archaeon
CATTTGCTTCTTTTCGTTAACTTCTCACAAAATTTGACGATAAAATATATAATTGCTCTTCATATAGCAGGACATGGAAAAAGAAATTCCATCATTCTCGGATTTGAAGGAAGAAGTTATCAGTGCTGGCTTATGCACATTGTGCGGGAGTTGCACCTCTTTTTGCAGGGCAAATAAGCTTAATGCAATTGGTATGGCGAATGGATTGCCTGATTACGTGAATGAGGAAAATTGCCTGAAATGTGGCATATGTTATATGATTTGTCCTGTAACCAGCGAACTAAATGAAAAATTGGAAGAAATATATGGAAATGGCATAGGAAAAATTGTAGATGTTTTTTCAGCACGCTCAACAGATGAAAATGTGCTTGAAAAATGCTGTGATGGTGGTGTTGCTACAGCTCTCCTGCATTATATGCTTGACACTCATTTTATTGATGCTGTTTTGGCGGTAAAGAGAATGAAAGGAGGAAGAAGTATGCCAACTTTGGCATCATCATATCATGAGTTGCTTGCATGTGCAGGCTCAACTCTTGCTACAGTTCCAAGTTTGGATGAGATAAAATATTTCAGCACATATACATCAATTCTTCCAGAATTAAAGGAGATTGGATATGGAGGAATAGAGAACATTGCAATAACAGCCACACCCTGCCAGACAAAGAGCATAAGAAAAATGCAATCTTCTCATATTCTTCCTTCAGGAATTGTTAAGTTTGTAATAGGGCTTTTTTGTATTGAAAATTTTTCATTTGATGCTGTTGCCTTAAGAAAATTTGAAGAAATGATTGGAGGAAGAATGAGCGATATTGAAAAAGTCAATATAAAAGAAGTTATGAGTGTTACTTTCAAAGATGGAAGGCGAAAGGAGATTCCGCTTGATGAGCTTAAAGAAGTTGCAAGAAAAGCATGTATAAAATGCAGAATACCTTTCTCCAATATATATGCAGATGTATCTCTTGGAGGTCTTGGTTCTGAAGATGGCTATACTACAGTTGTTATAAGAACGAACAAAGGAAAGAAAATATTTGAAGAGGCACTGGAAGAAGAATTCATAGAAATCCATCCAGAATGGAATGAAGAGAAGAAAGAGCATGCAATAGAAAAAATAAAAGAATGGACAAAAAAGAAGGAGGAGCGAGGTTCATAATTAGGGCGTCACTTAATCGTTTATAATGGAGATATCACCACATTTCCTACTCCTACAAAAGTGAGACCACCTATTATGGGCAATGCATATACTCCTGTAAGAAGTTCCAGTACATGGAGAATGAATGGTGTGCCTACACCGTAAAAGTTCGTTATTTCTACCATGAATGGTGAACTGGGCACATAGAGTTCACCATTTACATAAATTATTGCCCTAGTATATGCTTCTCTGAATATGAGGGTAATATTATTGTTTTTGTAGAGTGGCGTAAACACTGGAAGAGCTGGATAGGATAAATAGAAATCATCAGGATATCCAGAAATGTATATTCTATCAAAATTATTTTCCATCTCTTCTGCAGTTACTGAATAAGCTATTTGAAATACGAAAATAAAACCCAAAGCAAAGGAAATAAACCCTCCTTTCATGAAAATATAATTGGAAGGCATATTTATTATTTATTCAATGATTGATTGTGGAACATACACGATAAAAGAAATAGTGATGGTATCATCTATCTTCATCTAAAAAAGTAGGTATGAAAATATTTTACGATATAATCCTATACCATTGTAGCATTCTTAGACACACATTTCATTTAACATTAAAGTTTATAAATCGAAAAAACATCAGGAATGAGAGAAAATGGAAGGAGTAAGGTATTCAACAGTAAGTGAAATAGCTGGTCCATTGCTCATTGTTGAGGGAATAAAGGAAGTAGGATATGGAGAGATTGTTAAAATAGAGAGCGGTGGAGAAGAAAGACTCGGGCAAGTTTTGGAAGCTGCTGAAGGAAAAGCTGTTGTGCAGGTTTTTGAAGGCACAAGAGGTTTGGACACAAAAAACACTTCTGTAACTTTCACCGGCAAGCCAATGGAAATAGGCGTAAGCATGGAGATGCTAGGCAGAGTTTTTGATGGAATGTCCCGTCCCATAGATGGCTCTCCAGATCCAATTCCGGAAGATGTGAGAAATGTAAATGGATTTCCAATGAACCCATCTGCAAGAGAATATCCCCGCGACCCCATCCAGACAGGCATCTCCACCATAGACGGAATGAATACTCTAGTAAGAGGACAGAAGTTACCAATATTTAGCGGTGCAGGTTTGCCACATAATGAACTTGCTGCCCAAATAGCAAGGCAGGCTAAGGTAACAGGACAGGAAGCCTTTGCAGTTATATTCTGCGCAATGGGAATCACAGCTGAAGAAGCAGACTTTTTCATGAGAGATTTTGAGGAAACTGGAGCAATAGAGAGAAGTGTTCTTTTCCTTAATTTGGCAAATGACCCTGCAATTGAGCGTTTAATTGCTCCGAAAGTGGCTTTAACTACTGCTGAATATCTTGCTTTTGAAAAAGGAATGCATGTTTTGATTATTTTAACCGACATGACAAATTATGCAGAAGCTTTGAGAGAGATTTCTGCAGCCCGCGAGGAGGTGCCTGGCAGGCGTGGCTATCCTGGCTACATGTACACAGATTTGGCTCAGAATTATGAGAGAGCTGGAAGAATACGTGGCAAGGAAGGCTCAATTACACAAATTCCCATTTTGACAATGCCAGATGATGATATCACGCATCCAATTCCAGACTTAACTGGTTATATTACAGAAGGACAAATTGTTTTATCAAGAGAATTGCACAATAAAGGAATATATCCTCCTGTTGCAGTTCTGCCTTCATTATCAAGACTAATGGCAGAAGGAATAGGAAAGGGAAGGACGAGAGAAGACCATCATCAGCTTTCAAACCAGCTATATGCTGCATATGCAGAAGGCTGTGATTTAAGAGATTTAGTTGCTGTTGTAGGAGAAGAGGCATTAACAGAAAGGGATAGAAAATATCTTGAGTTTGCAGATGAATTTGAACAGAAATTTGTGAAGCAGGGAAGAGATGAGGACAGAACTTTTGAGGAAACTCTCAATTTAGGATGGGAGCTTTTGTCAACATTTCCAAGGAGTGAGTTAAAGAAAATTGATGAGAAGTATATAGAGAAATATTACAGGGGCTGAGGTATAGAGATTAAAATGGTAAAAAAAGTGCTTGAAGGGGTTAAACCAACTCGCATGGAACTTTTGCAAATGAGAAAAAGGAAGGCATTAGCAGTTAAAGGGCATCAGCTTTTATCTGAGAAGAGAGATGCCCTTGTCTCCTCTTTCTTTGATTTGATAAAAAAAAGGAAGGAGAAAAGAGAGGAAGTTGAAAAAATTATCAGAGAAGCTTTTAAAACACTTGCAAGAGCTGAAATGGTCATGGGAGAGGAAAAAGTAAGAGAAATGGCTGATAAAATTTCAAAGGGAAGGGAAGTTAAAGTAAGCAGAAAAAATGTAATGGGGGTAACAATTCCTGAATTTGAAATTGAAGAAGGAGAAATGCCATTGTACAGCATTTTTTCCACTTTTTCAGAATTTGATGAGAGCGTCAGAAGAGCGAGGGAGGCAATGAGCAAAATTGCCGAGCTTGCAGAGATAGAGGGGAGCATCCAAATGCTTGGAAGAGAGATAGAGAAAACAAAGAGGAGAGTGAATGCCCTAGAATATATCTTTATTCCGCGCCTACTGGCAACTATTTCTTACATAGAGAGACAGCTTGAGGAGAGAGAAAGAGAAGATTTCTTCAGGAGAAAGAGAATAAAGGCACTGCTTGAACAGCATGAAGATTGAAGATGATGAAGTTTTAGGACAATTTTTCGATACTCCAGAAAAAAAGGCAAAATGGATGAAAAGGATAGTATATATCTACATCATATGGTTTATCTTTTTGATAATTGGAATGAGCATTGTTCTTCTTAAGTTCATATTAAGCTGAGGGCTATAGAATATTTTGAAATAAATAACAATTGCATTGTTACGACATTTCATATGTGATAATGAAAACAAGTTTCTTCATTTTTCAACAAAATGCATAATTTTCAAAAAGATTTTATTCATGTTTCCATTTATCTATGTGGATTTAACAAATTATGAAAAAAAGGTATTGTATGGCATTATAAAATATCCAAATGTAAATGATAGAGAAATTGCACAAAAACTTGGTATAAAACAGTCAACGGTAGCTGCCATAAGGAAAAGACTGCGAGAGGAAGGCTACTACAAGATTTTTGCAGTTCCAATGTTACAGAATTTTGGAGCAGAGATGATGGTGGTTATACACACAAATTTCAATCCTGTGATACCATTAGAAAAAAGAATTGAGATTACGGAAAAAAGTATAGAAGCTTCTGAAGAAATCTTCTTCTCTATGGGTGAAGAGGATAAAGGCTTCTCATTAAGTTTTGCAGAAAATTACACGAGTATAGGAAAAATAAATGACATAAGGGCAAAAACATTTGGACAGCTTGGATTACTTGATAAAGAATATCCAATGGAGGTTATATTCCCTTTCGAAATAAGTAAGGTATATCGCTTTTTCAATTTCGCCCCATTAACTGGAAAATTATTTGGCATAAAAGACAAGAGTAACGATGAAAATTTCTTTCCATTCAAAGAAAGCAAAATGGCAAATAGAGAAAAGGAAGTTTTCTGCAAAATTATTGAATATCCTGAAGCATCATCGAAGGACATTGCAGAAATGATTGGAATAACAAGACACACTGTAGGAAGACTAAAGAGAAAATTTATTGAAAATGGTTATATAAGAACAATAGCAATTCCTGACTTTAATAAACTTGAGCTGAAAATTTTATCATTCTACCACATAATTTTTGATCCTCGCCACTCTCCAGATTATGAGAAGGATGAGGTGAAAAAACTATTAAATGATGATGTTATATTTTTTGCAACACGCCAGTTTGAATGCGTTGCCATCTCCCTACACGAAAGCTATGAAAGTTACAAAATAGGCAAAACATCAATGCTTCAGAAGATAAAGGAGGAAGGATGGACAGCAGAAGAATATATGATAAGAACATTCAGCCTCAATAAGGCAAAAATTATCAAAGACTTTAACTTCTCACCAATAACCAAAAAGATTCTCGAATGCATGCGGGGGTAGCCAAGAGGTAACGGCGCAGGGCTTAGGACCCTGTGGCGAAGGCCTTCGTGGGTTCGAATTGGCGCCAGCCATGAAAATCCCACCCCCCGCATTTTTTATAGCTTTTGTGATTTATCTTATGCGGGAACTCATTTCATTTCTGATGAAGGCAGGGAAGTTGAAGGAAATAAAGAGGAAGGGATGGGCAAGAATAGGCATAAAAAAGGAGAGTGTTGCAGACCATAGCTACAGAGTTGCTTTAATTGCCATGCTTGTTGGCGATAGGCTTGGCATGGATGTTGAGAAAATGATGAAAATGGCATTGCTACATGATGTTGCTGAGTGTATAATCGGGGACATAACTCCTCATGAAATGGAAAAGGAAGAGAAAATAGAGATGGAGAGGAATGCAATGAGAGAACTTGCCAAGGAAATTGGCATGAAGTATTACAGATTATGGGAAGAGTTTGTTGAAGGAAAGAGTGAGGAAGCAAAAATTTTGCAGGAAATAGATAAATTTGAAATGATATTGCAGGCAAGGGAATATGCTGAGCTTCTGCCAGAAAATAAGCTAAAAGAGTTTCTGGAAGAAGAGAAGCATATCCAGCACCCTTTCCTAAAAAAATTGATTAAAAGTATGCAGTAGTCATCTTTTCTGCTATCAATCTTGCAGAATCTGCTGCACAGTTCATTCCAACGCCCTTGGAATTTACGCAATCTCCAGCAATATAGAGATTTTTCACTGGCGTTGCCACATCTGGCTTTTGATTATCGATGGTTTTAGCCACTCCGTCCAAATGCCATATCGAGCTATATATGCACCATTCCACCTTATAGCTTGGAATAAGTTTTTCCAGATGTTTTTCAATAATTTTTGCCAATTCCTCCATTTTAGCTTTATTTTTTGCTTCCTCTGGCGTGCAGATGGCATATGACTGTATCAACTGTTTTCCTTTTGGAGCATTCATTTTAAAATCAATCATCCCAACAACATCGTTTCCTTCAAAACCTGCATTTCTTTCAATAAAAACAAAAGATTTTCCATCCAGGCCTCTCTTTGCTTCTTTTAGTGCATGATATGCAACCAAACTTCCTGTTGGCTTTAAATTTTTTACATATTCTACCCATTCTTCGGGAAAATGCTTTTTATTGGCAATTGTAAAAATATTCTGAACTGGAAGTGTGGAAATTACTGTATCATATTCCTTTTCTTCTCCTGCTTCTCCTGCTTTTGTTCCTTTTCCTATTTTTATTCCTTTTGCAACCTCTCCCTCTATTATAATCTCCTCTACCTCGGTTCCCAGTTTAATTTTTCCTCCATTTTTTTCAATATATTTTGCGAGGGAAACTGCAATCTCATTCAGCCCATTTTTAGGATACACTACTGGATCTCCTCCCATGAGTTCGCGCTGAGCGAAAAATGTTTCTCCAGCTGAAATTTTTCTTAAGTCATTTACTGTTGTAATAAGACGTGGAAATAACTCCAGCACAAGCTTTAGCTTTCCTCTTCCATATTTCTCAATCATTTCCTCCATTGAAATTTTCTTCATTTCTTCTATCTTTGATTTTCTTGTAAACAAAAGTTGAATGATTCTTGGCAACATTTTCAATTTATCTGAAGAATTTAAAATCGGATAGCTTATTTTATCTCCTATCAATCCAAGTTTTGAGCCAGTAAATTCAAGCTCTATACCTAGCTCTTTTAACAGTTTTACACATGCCCCCCTCTTTCCCCCTCCTATCAAATGAAAACCTAAATCCAATTTATATTCTGATGCAATTTCCAGTAGCTCCTCCATTGATGGCGTCGCAGAAACAACCATCATTTCAAATTTTCTGAGAAGTTTTTCATAGTCCTCTATTTTGCATGAAAGAGCCCTTCCTCCAAGCAAATTTTCTCTTTCATATATTTCTACCTCGTGCTTTTTTGCCAGTCTTGCAGCTGTTGCCAGCCCGCCTATTCCTGCGCCTATGATGCATATTTTCATTTTCACATCTCCGGCTGGAAAAGTTTTGCTCCTGTTAAAGGAGTGAATAATATATACCACAAAATTGGTAGAATGATTAGAATGAAAGATAGCACGCCCACCTTACTTATCAGCATTACTGGAACAATGGAATATCTAATGAAGGCAGCAGAGCTTATTAATTTTCTTATCTTTTTTCTATCAAAGTTATGGAGAGTGAGTAATTTTACTTCAATGTATATTACAATGGCAACTAATAGCAAAAGCAAAAAGATTTGCCATAATGTATAGCTCAATCCATATACGAAAGGAAGAAAAACAAGGATAGCTGAGGAGAGGCGAATTCCCATTCCAAATGCTTTGAAATGCAGTGGGATGAATACGCTGCTTCCCTGTACTTTAACTCCTGAGGTAAGGGCAATATTCTTTACACCCATGATAAAATCGTGGTCTGCATCTTTTATTCCTCCTTCAACAGCATTCATATGCAGGGTTTGATTGAATGTTAAAAAGAAAATAGCCCATGTGAGCAAAGTTGGCTTTGAGAATGATAGGGCGCCGAAAAGAAACAGAAAAGCCATTGAAATTGCAACTAAGAAATCGGAGCCAGCAATTTTTTTCCCATAAAGATTGTATACGCTTCCCAGCACGCCTGCCAAAAAAATGACAATGAGAGCAGAGAATTTTAGTTCATCTAAAATTTCGCCCTTCCATAGGAAGAAAATGAAAAAGAAGGCAAGAAAAATGCATATTACGCAGACTGCAACAGCACTCTTTTTTGAGATTGCTCCGCTTACCAATGGTTTGCCATGTAGCTCTCTCACCAGCCTATCCAGCTCAACATCTGCATAATCATTCAAAACAAAGCCATAAATTGCAGATAATGCACCTATAATAAAAAGGATAGAAAGTTTGTAAAAATCATAAACACCAACAGATATTGCCCCAAAAATTGGCGGAATAGCAAGCCCCCCAAGCCCAGGAAGGCGAAGTAGTTTGGCGTAAGCATTAAATTTTTTCATTTAACATGAAAAGAGAAGTGAATATTTTAGTTTTATTATGTAAAAGTTGGAGTAAAAATAATGTTATCACAGCATTTTCTTACTGTGCATATAGCAATGAAAGCAAATTCTTGTTTTTCAAAACACCTTTTCTCATATCAGCTATGCTCTATCATTCATTTCATTGCTTTTTAATAGTGTTGCAACTTTTCCTATATCTTCAGCAAATTTTTCTATTAATTTTGGATTATAAATGCATGCTGCAGGATGAAATGTTGGCAATATTTTTACTCCGTGTAATGGACTGCTGAACAATTTTCCATGGATTCTGCTTATAGAAGAAGATTTAAAACCATACATTTCCAAAATTACTTTTGTCCCAAAATTGCCAAGTGTCACAATTATCTTTGGTTTTATGATTTCAATTTGCCTCTTCAAATATGGAAAACAGGCTTCTATTTCATCACTCAATGGATTTCTATTTCCAGGGGGACGGCATTTTACAACATTTGTAATGTAAACATCTTTTCTGTCTATTCCATTTCTTTTCAAAATTTCATTCAAAAGCTGCCCTGCTTTGCCAACAAACGGCTTGCCCTGCTCATCCTCTGTCTTGCCGGGAGCTTCTCCAACAAACATTATCTCTGCACTATAATTTCCTTCACCTGGAACTGCATTTTTTTTATTTTTCCAGAGCCTGCATTTTCTGCATTTTCTTATTTCTTCCTCAACTTCTTGCATTTTTCCTCCTCATTTTTATTTCTTTTAGGTAAGGATATCTCATTAATCCCCCACAATTGAAGCATGTTACAACAACCTTCCTATTTTTTAACCTAACTCTACAATTTTTTCCTGGAACTAAATATGCATAACAATGCTTGCAATATCTCCTTTTGTATGCTCTTGGCATTCTAACCAAATATCGCATTGCTATTTTCCTTGCAAGTTCAACATATCTATTTGCCAATTCAAGTCTATTTTCAAATGCCCTTCTCTCTGCCTGTTGAAACAATCTGTGTATTCTGTGCAGTGCTATTCTTTTCCTCTCTCTCTTCACATCCCTTAAAGCCGAGAATATTATTATCTCTTGCGATTATTCCTGAAAGAGGATATAACTGAATGATAGGAATTGAATGACGAATCACATTCCTAAGATATCACATTTCCCATTCATGAATTTTTATACAAAAACACGAAATCCAGCTATCACATCTGGTAAATTATTCCTCCACAAAAGTTGCATTGAGATGTGTTGGAGATGCGTCCACAACTTTTAATTCTGCAAAGTTTCCGATGAAAGCATCTTTTACAAAAACAGATTTGTAGTCATCTGTCTTTCCAACTTTCCATTCTTTATATTCCTCAAGAATGAGAGCTTTAACTCTCTTTCCTATCATTCTTTTATTTCTTTTATACGCTATTTCATTTGCCAGCAATGATACAACTCTTGATCTCTCCTTTGCAATCTGTGTAGGCAATCTCTTCATTTTCCATGCCAGCGTGCCAGGGCGCGGGGAAAAGCGTGTTACATTCGTAACATCTGGCTCAATTTCTTTTATTGCCTGCAGAGTTTGCTCAAAATCATTTTCATTTTCATCAGGAAAAGCTACAATGACATCTGTGGCAATTGTGGCATTCAATTTTTTTCTGAATTCCATTACAATTTCCTTAAATAGTTCAAAGTCATATCCCCTTCTCATCTTTTTTAGAATCTTTGGAGAAGCAGACTGGAGGGGCAAATGGAGAAACTTGTAAATTTTTTCATTTTTAAAGGCATCTATGAGTTCATCTATTATTTTATATGCAGAGAGGGGATGCATCATTCCAACTCTGACTCTAAAATCTCCTTCAATGTTTGCAACCTTTTCCAGCAATTCTGGCAGATTTTCGTTAATATCCTTTCCATAGGAGGCAGTATCCTGAGAAGTTAATCTTATTTCTTTGGTTCCTCTCCCAACTGCTTTTTTTATATCCTCCACCAGCATATCTGATGGATAGGATGTTAGATTTCCTCTTGCTATTTTGGTAATGCAATAAGAACAATTATAAAGACATCCATCTGAAATTGGCACATTTAGTTTTATTCCATTGCTCCTCGGCACATTAACCTTTCTATTTTCTTTGAGTCCATTTCCATCTATCAGATCAGCAATGCTACTAACATTTCTGGGAGGCAAGAGAAGAGCATCTTTAGCAATGCTTTTAACTAAATCTACCTGAGCGGAAGCCATGCATCCAGCTATTATAAGCTTTTTTCCCACTTCATTTAGTCTTTTTATTCTACTGAGCATTCTTTGTTGAGTTGTATCTATAACTGTGCAAGTATTTATCACTAAAACATCTGCCTCTTCAATACTCTGCACAACTTCATGCCCTCTTTCAATTAACACACCTTCCATTATAGATGTATCTCCCTGGTTTGCTGCACATCCATAAGTTTCGATGTATACCTTCACAAGTTTTATAACAACACCTATTTATATTATTTCTCTGTCAAAATGCATGTTTATAAGAATGAATGATCTTATACTGGTTATTTTTCCCACATTATTTCTCTCGTATCATCTCCTATATCATCCCCCATATTATCTCCCCTACCCAACTTTTAATTTTACAAGATGAATTTACACAAATTGTAGAAAATATTCGCACTCAACATTTAGTTAGCTCCCTTAAAAATTTTTTATATCTCTTCATCACTTTCTTCCAGTCAGGAAAATTCTGGGCACCAAATTTTTCAACAACAAAAGAGGAAACAACCGCTCCAATTCTGCAACAATCTTTCAATTCATATCCCTTCATAAAAGCACTCCAAAATCCAGCTTTGTAGGCGTCACCTGCACCAGTTGCATCAACAGTTTTTGCAGATATAGAAGGTATCCTTTCTTTGTTCTTATAAATCATGCTTCCTCTGCGACCAAAAGTAACAATAACCTCTTTTCCTTTTAAATCAGCAATTTTTTCAATTTGTTTTAGCTCAGTTTCATTGCAGAATATTATGTCTGCTTTTTCCATTATATAAAGCAAATCCTCTTTGCTAAATTTCTTCAAATCCTGTCCTGGCTCGAAAGCAATATACTCTGCTTTCTCCGCCATTTTCATAGCTAAGGCAGGATGACATGGGGCAATATGCAAAAATTTGCTTCTTATTGGAGGCATATTCTCCATTTCCTCAGAGGCACCCCAGTAAAAATACATTTTTTGCTTTCCTTCTTTGTTAAATATATAAGCTTTTGCCGTCTCTTTTTTACTTCTATGCAATATAGTTTCTACACCTTGCCTGCTAAGATAATTTTCATATCTCTTAAAATCTCTCCCTGCAATGGTATAAAGTCTGCTTTTTTCTCCAAGTTTTGCAATACCTACTGCAATATTTGCTGCTCCTCCACCATAGCATTTTTTCCATTTAACTATATACGAGGAATGATTTATGCGTGGATAATCTACAACAGTAAAGATATAATCGTAAGCTGAATGTCCCACCAGTGTTACTTTTTCCTTCATATGTTTATAATGAAGAAACTCTTCTCTTCCTGAGCTTCTCCTATTCCATATCCAATTACCTTTACTGTATGCCTACCAACTACGAATTCATCCCAGAGCCATTCATATGGTGCTTCCTCATCTGTATACTTCAGTTCATTATCTATATAGAATTCTACTTTCTCAACATTATAGGCGCTGACTTCAAGATTTATTTTTCCTATTACAATTGTTCCGCCAAATAGTGTTGGCAATATCTGCCTGTTGGCTATGTAAAGATAGCCTTCGAGGGGTTTATCTATGTATATAACTGCATTTCCTCCCTCATATCCTCCTATTTTAAGCGTTGGATCTCCAAATAGTGTCCATTCTTCAACTGTCTTGTAATCTGCATCATCCATATGATAGCGGAAAACTGTCAGATAGCCATTTAATGAACTTGTCCATATATCTCCTATTATATCCTTGCCATGCGTATAGTAATGGAAAAAGTGCGTCTCCATCCATCCCATTACGCCCTGCGAGGAATATGTTCCGAACATGCCGTATCCTATGCCTGAGGCGGCGAGTGTTGCTATTGCGCCACCGTTTGATTTCTCAACAAATTTCCAGGCAAAACATTCTTTGTCAAATCTGCCACAGGAACATGCATTTATAACAATAACAGGAAGTTTTTCTCCATTTGAAAGAGGAGATATGTCCAAAGTTGTAAATCCTATCCATTCCTCCCCATCTAATGGAGGATGTGTAGCCCATGACATCCAGTTTCCATGTCCGCTGAAATCAACAAAGCCTACACCTTCATTGATTTTACTCTTGATATTGCTGGCACTTAAATTTCCAAGTGATGCCCACAATTTTATTCCATTAAATTCACTCATCTTCTTCAAAACAATCTCATTTAAATATTCTCCTTCATAAACTCCTGATTTATCTCCATCTGATGGAGGGAATGTGTCGCCACCACATACCAAAATATTTCTGAACCAGCTTGCATTATATGCATTGTTTTCATATCCTATAATTTTATTTATAACGGAAACCACCTCACTTTCAGTATTGCAGGCAATTCTTCCTATAGCAACATCCGGAGATAAATCAACTTCATCTGTCTCACCATGATATCTATATTCTGCAAATCTATTATTGCCATTGGTATCCCAGCTTGAAAATGTTTCATCTGGGAAGTAGATATCTGCATAGTACAAATCGCTTGGAAAAGATGTTTCATATGTGCCAGATGGTATATATGCATATCTTGCAGGAATGTTATGCACATCCCCCACCAGAAGAACATATTTTATTCCAAACTTCTCAATGGCATCCTTAATTGCATACTTTATTTTCTCTGCTTCATCTCTTCCATTATATTGTGCATATATTTCTCCTGTGCCTTTTATCATTGTTCTTATTCCATGCCCTTCTTTATGCTCTTTCAATGCCTGCAATTCATC
>CAZNGK010000021.1:0-5305 GCA_964572575.1 uncultured Thermoplasmatales archaeon
ATATTATGAAAATTTGATTATTGACAAAAGCATAAGATTGATTGGAGAAAACAAAAATGTGACAATCGTTGGAACATGTTTGATTGTTTCAGATTACGTAAATATAAAGAATTTTACTTTCATGAAAAACATAGATAATGTAGGAGGAAGTTTTTGTAATATATCGAGTTGCATCTTTAACAGCTCCTATATCATCTTAAGAGGTGCATCCAACAATAGAATATTTCATTGCAACTTCCTCAATACCGGCGGTGGCATAGCCTTAGATGGCGACAACAATCACGTTTTTGAAAATAAGTTTATTCATTGCTTTGAAGCTATAGCATGCGACTCTTATGCAGGAAACATTATAGAAAACAACAATTTTTCTTTCAACAAAATCGGAATATATCTTCATGGAGGAGGATGGGGATATGGAAACACAATAAGGAACAATTCATTTTTTGAAAATGGCATCGGAATAGAGCTGTCGGAGGCAGGAGGACATCGCATTTATAATAATTCATTTACTGGAGATGGCATATCAACAAGTGGAAAAGTTTATGAATCATATGGAGGAAATGATATTTTTAACAACACAATAAATGGAAAACCAATCATTTATTTAAGAGAGAAATCAGATGTCGTTATAGATAAAAAAATAGATGCTGGACAAATAATATTAGTTAAATGCAGTCACATTACCATAAAACATCAGAAAATAAACAATACATGTGTTGGAATCAGATTATGGGATTGCAAGAATTGCAAGATTTATGAAAATAACGTCTCAAATAATGACTGGGGGATATGGCTTCAGGATTCTAAAGGAAATGTTATCAAACACAATAATTTCATAAACAATGATCTTCATGCTGTAATAACAATGTGGAAAGGAATATACCACAATAAGTGGAATAGGAACCACTGGGATAATTGGCCAATTCCTCTTCCAAAACCAATTGGCTTGAAAAATGTTGACTGGCTTCCTCTAATGCACCCATACAGGTGGTGGAAATGAAAGTCATGGCAATATTTATTCTGTTTAGTCTAATTTTTGCATTTTATCCAAAGGAAGAATTTAAAGATGGAGAATGGAATAAAACATATGGTGAATTCGAATACAATTATGCTGAGGATTTTGTAGAGTTAAAGGATGGATTTTTAATTGTAGGTTCATCTTGTCATAATGAATTTGATGGATGGATTTTTAAAGTAGATGAAAATGGAAATGAAATATGGAGTAAATTTTATGGAGAGAAAAAAGAGGACATTTTGCAAAGTGTGGTGGAAGCAAAAGGAGGATATATAGCGGTTGGTTATACACTCTCATATGGCAGAGGAGATGCAGATTTTTGGGTTTTAAAAATAGATAAAGATGGAAATGAAATATGGAATAAAACATATGGAAGCAAATATGTTGAATATGCAGATTATATTGTTAAAGGAGAAAATAGCTACATTATTGCTGGGCAAAAGATAGAAAATGATAACTATATGACATGGGTTTTAAAAATAGATGAAAACGGAGAGGAGATATGGAATAAAACCTATGATATTTTCGGTTATGTCTCCTTTATTAAAAAGATTGACAATGGCTATATTTTAGGTGGAGAGACAGCATTTTATGGATGCTTGGCGAAAATAGACGAAAATGGGAATATAAAATGGGTGAGAATTTATGATGGCATCGATATCATAAAAGACATAGAGTATGCAGAAAATGGCTATATTCTGTTAGGATCTTCTCATATCATAAAGACAGATTGGAAAGGGAATAAGGAATGGATAAAAAAATTAAATTCTCGAATTGATATAGGAAACTCGATATTGAAGATAGAAGATAATCGCTACATCATTGCTGGCGGCACTAGCTGTGGAGCGGGCGGTGAGGATGCTTTTCTTATCAAGATAGATGACAATGGGGATGAAATATGGAATAAGACATTTGGGGGTAGAATGAATGATATTGCTATAAAGGTTATAAAAAGAGGGAGAAGCTATTTTGCTCTTGGAAATACAGAATCTTTTTCATCTGGAAGTAAAGCCTGGCTTATAAAATGCTATGATTATCCACCTCCAAAAATCGAAATAGTAAAGCCAAAAGAAGGTTATCTTTATGTTTTTGATAGGGAAACGATGTGTATTGGAAAAACGGTTATAATAGGAAAAATAACAATTTATGCAGAAGCAGATAAAAATATGAGTAGAGTGGAATTTTACATTGATGAAAGAGGAGAATATGCATTAAAGCCAAAGAAGATTTTTTATAATCCTCCATATGTTTTCACTTGGAATGAAAAGGCAATTGGAATAAAATACAGTTATGGTTTGGAGGTTGTTGCTTATTACAGCGATGCATCTGCAAACTCAGTAGATAGGGTATCTTTCAAAATAGTCAATTGGTAAAGATTATTTATCAGAATTTTTACCAGTTAATCTGTGCTGAAATCCCAACACCGCATTGTTTAACTATATCCTCCTATTCTTAATGTTGGGTCTCCTAAGAGGATAAATTCTTCCATGGTCCATTTGTCCCATGTATTTATGGTTGCATACTCTATCTGTGCTTTCGCAAAAACTTCTCCCAAAATATTCGTCTCCTGATAAGATTTAAAGAATTTATAAGCCAAGTAGCCAGCTCCCCAGTGTGGACCTTCTTCATCAACGCCAGTAAATGCAACTCGTGTTGCTCCAACTGTTGCTATTGCCCCACCATATGGATGACGTATGAAATACCAAGCAAAGCATGGAAAATTCATATCAAAAGGAATAGGGAAACCATCTTCTCTCAGATCAGAAGAATTGAAGTCAAGTTTTGCTGTCAGGCATGCATCAAAGAATATTACAGGAAGCTTGTAGCCATTAAAAAGAGCCATGATATAAGGCGTGAAGTATCTGCCAATCCATTTCTCACCATTTACCTCATAAGTTGCCCACCCATATGGAAATCCGTGTCCGGAATAATAAAGAAATCCTGCTCCTTTTTCCAGTGCTTTTTCAACTTCAACAGCATTTAGATTCCCCAAAGAACTCCATATTCTATATGGTTGAAAATCTTTCATGATATCTGCAACAATTTCGTTCATAAATTCTCCTTCAGCAACACCCCATCCTGGAAATGTATCTCCTCCAACCAGTATTATCCTTTTAAACCAGTTTCCTCTTGCATTATTTTCATAGTTAATTATTTTATTAACAACGTTTTTAACGACTCTTTTATTTTCACATGCAAGCCTGCCAAGATAGACGTCGGGAAAGAGATCAATGATATCATTCTCTCCCAGTCCTTCCTCATAATCCTCCCCATACACCCCATTTCCATTTGTATCCCATGAAGAAAACACTATCCTATCATTTTCATACCTGTACAAATCCGCATAATATAGGTCTGTAGGTATTGGAAATTTAACTAATTTTACTCCAGATCTCCATATATATACAGCGCTTCTCATTGGAAGTTTGTATATACTTCCAACTAACATGACATAGTCCACACCCCATTGTTCAACTGCTTCCTTAATAAAATATTTTATCTTTTCAGCATCATCTCTTCCTTGGCAAGGAAAATAAACGCCTCCGTAAATATCACTTAGTGTCACAATAACTGTGCTTATCCCGTGCTTTTCCTTATGCTCCTTTAATGGCATCAGTGCATCTTTAAATTCATCAGGAGTGATAATCAAAAAGTCATACAATTCATTATTTACAGCATGCGCGCAGTATTTCTCAAACCCATTTTTGAAAATTATTCTTTCTCCATCTTCTATTCCAACTCCAACGTAATTTTCCACATTTTTTATAGCAAGAAAAGGATGTTTCTCTTTCAACCACATCAATCTTTTATCTGCAGAGCCATTGGCATGATTAATTCCGGCTATACATTGCATGGAAAGTAAAAGCATCATAACAAATAACGCCTTCCATTTCATGAAAGTAATTGCTTTGCAGATATATAAATTCTCTACAAAACCCTGCGACTAATTGCTAAGAATGCAAACTCTTTCATTTCGAATCAAATTAAAATGACCGTTCCCGTGTTCATTTTTTCTTTACCACGATGGATTACGATATCATTCGCTCAATTCTTGCAAATTCCCACAATCAATAAACTATTTAACGCTTTTCTCAATATTCAAATATGAAAAGAATTTCTGTGCTACTGATATTCTTCATGCTACTATTTGCTGGAAGAAGCTTATCTTTTCAAGATGGAAAAATTTTATACGTTGGTGGCTCTGGGGAGGGAAACTATACAACTATACAGGAGGCATTAGAGTATGCAAGTAATGGAGATAAAATAATAGTCTATCCTGGCTCATATGGAGGAGTGAAAATAAGTAAATCAGTTATTATGGAAGGAAAAAATGCTGTTGTTAAGGATATTGAGATTACTGCAAACAATGTAAGTGTAGATGGCTTTATAATAAAAGATAGCTATCACGGGATTATAATAAAGGGAAACTACTGCAAGATAAGTAACTGCAGTTTATTCAACAATTCCTACGGAATAAGAGTGAAAGGAAAAAATAATAAAATTTTATCTAATAAGATCTTTAAAAATAGCTACTATGGAATATGGATTGAATTTTCTTCTGGAAACGAAATAAAAGGAAATGAGATTTATAGAGATGGAGAGGGGATATACATAATGAAATCCAGCGGGAATATAATATCCAATAACATAGTAAGGGATAATGAAGAGGGGATTCAGATTCAGGGATCAGAAGATAATATTGTAAAGTTAAACCATGTTGAGAAAAATAAAAAGGGAATCCATCTCTGCTGCAAAAGTAAAAACAATCTCATCTTCAAAAATAACTTCATTAATAATCAGATGAATGCATATTGCTTTAGTGGTGCAAATATATGGGATTTTGAAGGCATTGGCAACTATTGGGATGATTACAATGGAAATGGAGCATATGAAATGTCTGAAGGAAATAAAGATAATTATCCCTCACCGTCACCATATAACATTAGCGAATTTTCCTACAAAATATACATTCTTTCCCCAAAAGAGAATGAAAAAATATCTGGAAAAATTATAATATCTGGTTTGGCAGAGAGAGAAGGAAAAATAGAGGTAAAGATAGATAATGGAGACTGGAATAAAGCAAATGGGACATTCTTATGGTATTTTGAATTAAATACTCATGAACTTGAAAATGGTGAACATACAATATATGCAAAATGCGAAAATGAAATTGCAACCTGCAGAATATATGTTGAAAATGAAAAAACTCCTTCCTTTAGCATATCAATGTTTTTACTCGTCATCTTGCTTGTAATTTCATTCAGGAATATCCTCAGGGGGCAACGAAGG